>NZ_JABFCR010000056.1:0-23035 GCF_013087555.1 Mucilaginibacter humi | reverse complement strand
AACTTACCGTTAGGGTTAAGCTTTTCGTACTCGTTAACAAATAAAGTAATGTAATCGCTTTGGCTGGTACGGGTATCAATGTTAGCATTGGCTATAGCCTGGTTAAATGCCGGATCGGGATTGTTGTTTGATAAAGCTTTTACCAATTCGGCCAATGAGATCTGCATAGTAACGTTCATACCACCTTTTAAGTCAAGGCCTAAAGCAAGCTCTCTTTCTAAACAATATTGATAAGTATGGCCCAATATCGGATAGGCCGGTAATGATGAAACAGAATCTAAATAAGCCTTCACTTTAGCAGTATCGCCTTTAGCGTATACTTCAGCATCCTTCTCAACTTTGTGTGCAACCCATGTGAAAGACAATTGGTAAATACACACAATTGTAAGCACTACGGCGAAAAATTTAATAACCCCTTTACCTTGCATCGTAAATTATAATATGTAATTAATTAGTTTATAAGCATTTTAAACAAGACGGCAAATCTAACAAAATTTTGTAACCCTGAAATTTAAAATGAAAACAAAATTTAAAGCGTAGTTGTTATGCGCGTTCAAGCGTGATAAACGAGAAGGGAAGCGGGTTTTTTTCGTCCGGTTCATGGTCTTCCCGGTATGTTTCGTTCCATGTAGTTGCCTTAATTTCAGGGAAATAGGTGTCAGCCTCAAAATTTTTGTGCACAATGGTCAGAAATATTTTGTCGGTAATGGGCATAGCCAGTTTATAGATCTCGGCACCGCCGACAATAAACACCTCAGCCTCATCGCGGCAGAGATCCAGCGCTGCTTCGACGGAATTTACCACCTCGCAGTCAGGAATTTCAATTTGTTGACGGGTGATAATAATATTTCGCCTGTTTGGCAACGGCCGGCCCACTGAATCGTAAGTTTTACGGCCCATGATAACTGTACCGCCTGTTGTGATCTCTTTGAAATGTTTGAGATCTTTTGGCAAATGCCAAAGTAATTTATTGTCTTTACCGATTGCGTGGTTTTCGGCTATGGCTACTACTATGGATACGGTCATGGATTTATTTGCACTAAGTGTTCTTCGATCCACGCTTTAATTTCGTCAAATCGGATCTCGCCTGCGCTTGCAGCTATGGTCATTTTATATTTTTTTTTCTTCGAAGGCCATAATGTCGAATCCGCTTAAAGTTAAAATGTATCGCAGCGTTAAATATGCAGTGCGTTTATTTCCGTCAATAAATGGATGGTTTATTATGAGGCTCTCAAAAATAGCGGCAGCTTTTTCAACTGGTGTTGGATAAAGTTCTTGCTGGTCGAATGTTTGAAAAGGTCTTGCAATTGCAGCAAGTAATAAATTTTTATCTCTTAAACCATGGCCTCCGCCATATGATTTTATTGATGCATCATGTAGGCGTAGTACTTTTTCTAATTCAATCATTGAGCAAGTCTTCTTAAAAGATTGTCATCTTCCTTGAATACTCTGTCAATAAATTGATCTAACTCGTCTTTTCCATCAGTCGATTCTGATTTAGAATTTATTAAATCCAAAATCTCCTGTAAAGTCTCTGCTGATGCATTATCAACAGCTTGATGAATTTTTGTTTTTAATTCTAACGTAGTCATAATACAAAAATACAAAATACTTATTAACGATATATATGTTGAGGAAATATTAGTCTTTTATAAAATATCAATTTGTTCTTCATTTAAAATCAAACCGCTTATTTGAAATAATGTCGTCCAATTACATTTAGGGTATTTTTCATGAACATTGCTACGTTCGCAAGTCAACAAATTATCTTTACCGTCATAACTAAATCGGAAAATATGTCCACTAACGCGGTAAACTACAATACCGTGCCCGAAAACGTAAGGTAAATAACTAAATTCTTGCAACTCAAAAGTAGACTTATATATAAGTTTCTCTTCAATTTCGTTTTTAAATTGCTGAAAGTTCATTTAGCTTATTTATTTCACTTTTAATCTTTGCTCGAATTTTAATTGCAACCAAATATGTTCAGAATATTATACCGCAACCGCCCCCTTAATATGTGGCCATGGATCATAATTTTCCAGCGTGAAATCCTCAAACTTAAAGTCGAAAATATCTTTCACATCCGGATTGATCTTCATTGTCGGAAGCGGGCGTGGATCACGGCTTAATTGTAGTTGAGCTTGCTCAAGATGATTGTTGTACAAATGCGCATCGCCAAAGGTATGTACAAAATCGCCTAATTGCAGGTTGCATACCTGCGCCACCATCATGGTTAACAAAGCATATGACGCGATGTTAAACGGTACACCCAAAAATATATCGGCACTGCGTTGATATAACTGGCATGATAGTTTACCATCGGCCACATAAAACTGGAACAGCATATGGCACGGCGGCAAAGCCATCTGGTTAACATCGGCCACGTTCCGTGGCCGATACGATAATACGGCGCGAATCGGGATTGTTTTTTATTTGGTGGATGACTTGCTTGATCTGGTCGATATGCCCGCCATCGGGCGTTGGCCATGAGCGCCATTGGTAACCGTATACCGGGCCAAGATTGCCGTTCTCGTCCGCCCACTCATCCCAAATGCGCACGCCATTATCTTTTAAATATTTGATGTTGGTATCGCCCTGCAAAAACCATATCAGCTCATGGATAATTGATTTCAGGTGCAGTTTTTTAGTTGTTACTAACGGGAAGCCTTCCTGCAGGTTAAAACGCATCTGGTAACCAAATACACTAATGGTGCCGGTGCCGGTACGGTCGTGCTTCTGGGTGCCGGTTTCCATTACGTGGCGCATAAGGTCAAGATACTGCTTCATCTGTTTAATTATTGAATGATGGAATTAGTGAATTATTGAATGTGGATGTTTTAATTCCTTCTGCAAATAAAAATAATCTATTTTTGGTATCCTACGGATGTGCATAAATACCTGCCGTTGTTAACTTTTATATGATCAATTTCCCAAACGCAAAGATAAACATAGGCCTTAACATTACCGAGCGCCGCCCGGATGGTTATCATAACCTGGAAACCATTTTTTACCCGGTGCAAATAAAGGATGCGCTGGAGGTGATAGAAACGCCAGAATTGAGCTTTGAATCGTCGGGCCTCGATATCCCCGGAAGGATGGAGGATAACCTTTGCATTAAGGGTTACCATTTGATCAAAAAGATTTTGATGTGCCACCGGTAAAAATTCATCTGCACAAAAATATCCCGATAGGCGCAGGGCTTGGCGGTGGTTCGGCAGACGCCGCTTTTTTCATCAAATTGATGAACGATAAATTTGGCCCGGGCATAACCATCGATCAGCAACTTAACTATGCCCGCAAACTGGGTGCCGACTGCGCATTCTTCATCGAGAACAAACCGGTGTTTGCTTTTGAAAAAGGCGACGAGTTTGAAACGATAAAATTAGACCTTTCAGGCTACTCAATTGCCTTGGTGATGCCTGATGTTCATATCTCGACATCCGAGGCTTACAGCGGCGTAAAACCAACGCCTGTGAAGCAGTCATTGTTCGACTTGATATACGAACCGATTGGAGAATGGAAAAAATTTATCAAGAATGACTTTGAAACCAACATCTTCAAAAACCACCGGAGATAAGAGGGGTGAAGGCGGCCCTTTACGAAGCCGGCGCAATCTATGCCAGCATGAGTGGGAGCGGGGCTTCAGTGTTCGGTATATTCAATAAAACTCCCGACCTGAGTGATCTTGAACAACACAACCGGGTTTTCTACAATATCTAAAAGGATTGTTCTTTTATGGATGTTTGATGTACTCGCGGTCTTCATCACTTAGTGTGTCGGTGTCATCGTCGCCGTCCCTGTCTTCAAAATAGCCGCCGCCAATGGCGCGCGCTTTTTTGGACGCCCTACCAGTACGCCTAAAATAAATGCCACCACCGCGAACGATAATAACGCCGCCAATTTGGAAACATAAAATGTGCCGAACAAAATGGTGAATCTTACTGGCTCGGTATTTTGCATCAGCACTATTGTAAGCAATATCGTGATAAGGATGATGATGATTGTTGTTATACGCATGGCTTGTCGGCGTTAAAAGTTTTAGACAATATCCGACTTTTTATTGAACTAATAAAAATCCATTTCAAAATAGGATAGGGGCTGTCACAACTTAACAAAACGCAAAAGTAAAAACATGCAGGGTTTAGCCCTTTTTGATTAAATCAAAATCTGCTGATTTTCGATGCTCGTTTTTTTTGGCGGTTGCACCAATGTTGTTTTGTAGCGTACTGCAATCTGTCAAAAAAACATCTTCAAAAAACCATCGTTTTAAGCCCGGTTTTTTAAATTTTTTTGATGCGGTTATGATGCCCTGTTTTTTAACCATAATCCCTATTTTGCCATTTCGATACACTAAGGCGTATGATTTTTGATAAAAAACTAAATAGTAATTTTTTAATTTAAATTAGATGGTATAAGTATCTGAAAAACAATGTAATAAATTGTAAATATTGGCTATATAAAGCAAATTACTAATTTATTTAGTATTTGAATTTGTTTTAAAAGTTATTTTTATTAAATTTATACTTTATATAAAATATGTATTAAATTGATTTTTAATGGCATATAATATTTATATAAAGTTTAAAAACGAAAATAAAATGTGAAAATTTTAACAATTTTTACGATTAAGTGGGGTGATTTTTTAATGGTAAAATAATTGTAGTTAAGTACACAAATCACCAGTTGGAATTTGCCCCGGATTGATAGAAATTCTTAAAATGTATATGAGTGTGGTGAAATTGCAGGGCGTCTTAGAAGGGCTTAAAATGCGTGTGATGGCATGCAAATATTGTCCCCTACCCTTGGGATGGCAATGAGATATTGGCATAGATGCAGGCTAAACCAGTAATGAAAAATCGAAGATAATTAACGACTCCTACGTTTCTGTAAGCGCGTTTTAGCGACCGGAAACAGGAAGATGGTAGACAAAACTATTAACGCGCCTATCCAGAATCCGGTGGTCATTTTGTTCATCTCACCAAAGAAAAGGAACGACATCAGGATGCCATAAACGGGCTCAAGGTTGGTGATGAGCGCCACCCTGAACGCCGATAATTCGCGCATTACAGATACCCCGGCTACGTACGCAAGTGATGTACAGATGGTGCCCAGCAACAATAAATAACCAATGTCGTGAGGCTTTAAAAGCATAGCCTGGTTGAATCCGCCTGTGAAAAAAGATAGATTGTAGCCCAGAAAAAAGCGCCGATAAGTTCGTAAAACGATATCACTGCTGGCTCGATTTGCTTTACCTGTTTAGAGTTTATAATAGAAAATATGCTGGCAAATAGCGCGCTTAACAGGCCTGCTATAATACCCTTAGTGTATTGAGTTTCGAATTTGAAGATTAAAATTATCCCGGTTATTATTAATAATCCGGCAATGATTTCCAGTTTTGAGATCCGGGTTTTGTTGAATATTGGCTCTAAAATTGCCGTAAATAAGGTCATCGATGACAGGCAAACCAGCGTTACCGGGACGGTAGAAAGCTTGATAGAAGCGAAGAAAAGTATCCAATGGCCACCCACTAAACCGCCGGTAAAAAACAATTTCAGGAAGTTTTGTCGGGTGATTTGGAGCGCTTTTTTGCCGAATTTGAAGTAAAAAAACAATGAAATTGTAGCAATTAAGACGCGATACCACACCAATTGTACCGCATTTACGCTGATTAATGCCCCTAAGATGCCTGTAAATCCCCAAATAAAGACCGTAAGATGCAGTATAAGCAGGTTTTTATTGAGCACTGATGAATTATTTTTGCTGTGTGCCATTCTCATTTAGGCGCTTTATACAGTAAATAGCAGCCTAATATACCAAATAAAGTGTTGGGCAGGGCGGCAGCTATCCATGGCGAGAGGCCGCTTTTTATGGCAAAAACCAAGGCAAATTTGTCAACCACAATGTAGGCGAAACATAAAAATAAGCCTATCCCAAGAGGTAAACCAATACCCCCGCGCACTTTCCCCGATGAGATTGAAACGCCAATTAAAGTAAGCACAAACGACGCAAAAGGATATAAAAAGCGGCGCCATTTTTCGTACTGCATATCCCTTAAATTACCCGCGCCGCGAATCTTTTCCTTGGTTATATTCTTGTTCAGATCGCGTAATGACATGGCCGAATACACGTTATCATGGGCCTCGAAGTCGGCCGGATAAAGGTCAAGTACGGTGTCTTTTTGGGGCATATGGAACCGTAATCTTTCCCTTAAACCGTTAATATATCTTACCGTATAATCCTTTATTTGCCACTTCTTTTTTAAGGAATCGTAGGTAATGGTAGGGGCATCTATCTTCTCGCGCAGCTTATCACCATCAAATTTTTCAAGCACGAACTGGTAGCCTGTACGCGATAGGTTATCGTACGAATCCACATATACATAAGTATGTTCATCCAGCTTCAAATGCACCGAGTTTTTAACCTGGTCACCGTTAAAACCATGGCTGTTTTCAAAGTCTACCTTTAACTTATTGGTATAGGGTATAAGGTATAAATTGGCAAATAATGATACTAAAAATATCAGCGTAGCCGATACAAAATAGGGCCTTAAAAAGCGGTTAAAGCTGGCCTTGCCACTCAATATAGGTACTATTTCCGTTTGGTTAGCCATCTTGGCTGTAAAGAAAATTACAGCTAAAAAGTTAATTAACGGCGATAGTAAATTGATGTAAAAAGGTATAAAACCGGCATAATATTTAAAGGCAATTTCAAAAATGGTGGCATGGTGCGACAGGAAGTTATCAAGGTGTTCTGATATATCAAACACTACCGATATCACTATAAAAATAACCGGGGTAAACACAAAGGTGCCCGTGTATTTCTTGATGATATACCAGTCAATTATCTTTAAATACTTACCTACAAAATCCTTCATTTACAGTCGTTGTGCAAGGCGGTCAACCATTGTTTTTTTCCAGCTATAAAACTCGCCGCTGATGATTTTATTACGTGCTTCTTTAACCAACCACAAATAAAAATGCAGGTTATGCAGGGTTGCTATCTGTGCGCCCAGCATTTCGCCGCTATGTATTAAGTGCCTTAAATAGGCCTTGGTATAGTTCTTATCCGCAAACAAATCGCTGTCAGCCTCAATAGGCGAGAAGTCGGCTTTCCACTTCTCGTTCTTAATATTTATCACACCGTTTTTGGTAAATAACATACCGTTGCGTGCATTGCGGGTTGGCATTACACAGTCAAACATATCCACCCCCAAAGCTATGTTTTCCAGCAAATTAATAGGTGTACCCACACCCATTAAATAACGCGGTTTTTGCGTTGGTAATATATCGCATACCAATTCGGTCATGGCATACATCTCTTCGGCGGGTTCGCCAACAGATAAACCGCCTATGGCATTCCCCTCGCGCTCAAAAGAAGCAATAACCTCGGCCGAGCGCACCCTGAGATCTTTATAAACCGACCCCTGTACAATCGGGAAAAACGTTTGATTGTAACCGTATTTAGGTTGGGTGCTGTCAAACCTGTCGCAGCAGCGCTTCAACCAGCGATGCGTCATTTCTATCGACCGTTTGGCGTAGTTATAGTCGCAAGGATAGGGCGTGCACTCATCAAACGCCATAATAATATCGGCGCCAATAGTGCGCTGTATATCCATCACATTCTCGGGCGTAAACAGGTGTTTTGAGCCATCAATATGCGAGCGAAACGTTACGCCTTCCTCCTTTATTTTGCGTACTTCGCTTAAACTGTACACCCGGTAGCCGCCGCTATCGGTTAAAATAGGGCCTTCCCAGCCGTTAAATTTATGCAGTCCGCCAGCGCCTTCAATCACATCAAGGCCGGGGCGTAAGTATAAATGATAGGTGTTTCCCGGATGATTTGCGCCTGTATATCGTTCTTTAACTCGTGCTGATGTACAGCTTTTACCGTGCCCGCGGTACCCACAGGCATAAAAATTGGTGTTTGTATTACTCCGTGATCTGTAGTGATCTCGCCCGCGCGGGCCTTTGATAGCGGATCTTGTGCTGTTAAGTTAAATTTCATTTTTTGCGGGAGCAAAGATAGTGATTAGTGGTTAGAGGTTGGTGATTGGAAATTAGTTAATTAGAATTAGTGCTTTGAAAGAGATAGGCCTAATCACCAATTAACTAATCGCTATTAGGGCGTTGCCTGCGGCCCATGCTTTACGCCCATTATGTGCATTAGTCACTTGGCCGGTCTAAAGGACTCCTTCGGAGTATCCGCTTCAATCACTAACGCAAGTGGCGTGATGAGCACATATAAACTGCCTCAAAGAACTATGTAGAAATACACTATTTTAAAATAAATGCAAATTTTTATTTTAAAGTTATATACTATTGTATAACAAACCGGTACCTAAACCGTAAAAACTTTAACTTATCACATTAATGAAAAATTACCCTCACAAACTATTGTTTAAGCTTTGCGCTGTGTTTATAGGCTGCCTTGCGCTGTTTGTAGTACATAGTTGTAAAAGGATTTTAACGGCGATAATGCCGATGCTGGAATTACCGACCCTGAAGTGTTGAATGCTAAATCTTGGTATGAAGAAGCCTATCCAATTAACAAAATTAATAAACCTACTTTGCAAACCAATAGTGTAGGCGATGAGCAGCAGGATATTAGCCAAAAAGCAAAACCCGATTGGCAACGGCCAAAACACTATAAAAGGTTTAATAATGATGTTATTGAAATGCCGTTTGATGTCTCAGGTAAATTAGAAGGAACTTTCAAAAATGCAACCACAGGAAAATTTTGGGGGACTTTTGAACATAGCCGGAGTTCGTATTTATTATTAAAAAACAATGGCAAATACGAAGCTTATATTATGACAATTATTGGAGACTCCGCTTACCTGAAAAATGATTTGACCAAACTTGCCCGCAACAACTATAATAAACGCGATACCGATTTTAGCGGCATGGTGGTTTACACTACTCCTAAAGGAAAATACATTAACTCCTGGCGCTATAAAAACGGTTCATTGGTAACTACAAGTGCTAATAATTCGGCATCAACGCAACAAACCAATAAACTAAAAACACAAAATTACACAACTGGTGAATGTACAGATTGGTTTTATTATGAAAGAGTGAACGGTGTAGTTGTAGTTTGGGAATATGCTTTCACCTCTTGCACTATAATTCAAAGTGAAGGCCCTACCGGTGGAAGTTCATCTACCCCTAACCCACAGCAATGCCCCGGCACAAATTCAATACAAAGACTAATTGTTAATGGAAACGCGCCTCCGGGTGAAGAACCAATAGACGAACCAGACAAGATCCGGGGTTCCCGCCACCAACAACAAACACCCAGCAATGCGTCGTATTTCATCCTGCATCGCAAGATACTACAAACAATCTCACGGACGATTGTTTGAAAAATCAAGTCGACTCCGTTTTAGCTAAAGGTTTGAATAGTTTTACTTCAATTTTAATAAGACTTGTTTTTCTTCGAAGTGCGAATTTTAATATTGATTTTTCTCAAAATGGAATGGCAACAACTAAAGATGCAGATACTTATATACAAATTTCAAATAATAATACCTTCAAATCATTCATTACATTAAACTCCAATGTTTTGCCAACAGCATCAAAAGAATATATTGCGTCTACAATCATTCATGAATTAACTCATACCGGATGGCTTTTACCGGATCAAAAACCAGTTTAATGATCATACCGAAATGGCAACAAAATACGCTAATCAATTAAAGAAGGATTTACAAGCGATGTTTCCTGATTTATCCGATGTGGACGCAACTGCGTTGTCTTGGCAAGGGCTTGGCGAAACTCAAGCGTGGAAGGATATGGTTGCAAAGGATGCACTTAATGGAAGTACCGTAACAAACGATATCGTAAATATTAATAAAAAATTTAAAGATGCTACAGGAACAAAAGGACATAGGTGTCCGTAACACAGTTTTGAGAGTACTGATATTTCTTAGCCTTTTATTTGTTTTCGGCATTACTTATGCTCAAAAAGATAATTCAGCGTTTCAAAAAAATTTTAGTGCTAAATTTAAATATCCAAGGACACTTTGGGATCAAGGCGTACCAACATTTAGTAATTTAAAGATTGAAATTTCAAAAAATGGCAGTATAAAAAATATCGAGATTTCGGATAGTGCACCCGTGCTTTTCAGGGAGAAATTTGATGAAATTAAAAGCAAGTTAAATACCGATCTGTTAAAACCTGTTGTCATTACACACCGGTTAAAGGATTGTAATATCATTATACCAATTTTTTATACTTGTCAAATTGACTCCGGTAATCCACCCGAACGGGTTAAGCAAGTATTCAGTAACTATTATTTATTCAATGGAAAACCTCTCGATAAATTGTCTTATAATTTAGAGCCGATAGCAATTTTTTTGTACAAGCCGAGAGAGTAAACCCGCCTCATAGGTCTTTAACTATAATCAAAAAACTGCGTTATATCATTTTACTTTTTGTTTCGGTTAGTGTTTCTGCACAAACTAATCAAAAGGTCGACACTATTTATTATCTGTTAGATCCAAAAATTTCTAAAAATGATAATATGTGGACCGTAGAAATTGAAGATCCTTACGAACAATACGTTCTTAATTGTCCTTGTTTAAAATATAACCAACCCTTGGTTTTTTTATATCACCTCGAAAAAAGTAAAGGGACCTACCTTACTTCGGCAGGGCTAAAAAAATAAGGCTTTCAAGTATAAAATCGTTAATAGATGACCGGGAAAAGTTTATTGAAAACAGAAAGGCGTATGCTATATTTATCATAGAATCGGCAGGAAGTAAATTCGTTTATCATAAAGTAGACCTGCTTCCTCCAATGGCGAGGCCGGAAGGCACTAGTGATTTTATAGTTATTCCCGACTCTATATTAAAAAAGAAAATAGATTGAAAATGATGCAGCTGGTCGAGATTGGAAATTTCGATCAGTTTTTCTATCATCCTTACTGGTCGAAGTTTAGCGCTGCGTAACTTCGACCAGTATAGGGATTCCCTCCTTTGCTAAAAGTAGAGACGCAATATTTTGCGTCTTATGTTGGTCCGGGATTAGAAATATGACTTACGCCGTGCAACATTCCTGAAAAAATTCTGTCTTTTCATGAATATGCACCTATTAATCCAATTCGCAACGAGGTAAGCCACATGAAGAAAACGATTCTCCCTATTTTATTTGCGCTGATCAGCAGTACTTGTTTTTCACAAACTTTATCAAAAGCCGATTTTATAGAAGATCTGGAATTCCTGAAAAAAACTTTACCTGTTAAGCATACCAATCTTTTTGCTAAGATCACGCGGCCAGATTTTGAAAAGAAAGTTGATGCCATCATTAATAAGGCCGACGCATTAAATTATGAGACTTTTACTGCCGAACTTTTTAAGCTTACGGTTAGCATTGGCGATGAACATACTTTTGTAGAGGCCAAATTTACCAAAGTTCTTCCCATCAAATTCGAATTTTTTAAGGAAGGGATTTTTGTAACAGGTATAGATTCAACCAAATCCGGGCTTTTGCAGACCAAAGTTGACAGCCATTAATAACCAAAGCATCCCTAAGATAATCGCTTTATTTAAAGAGGCTACCCAAAGCGAAAATCAGTCTTATTTCGATGCCCATTTTCTTCATTTTATTAATAACCCTGCCTTTTTAAAAGGTTTGGGTATCACTGATACGGACAACGAAGCCGAATTTACCCTGATCGACAAAGATCACAAGCAAACCAAAGTTAGATTGGCCGCCGTTCAGGAAAATAATGTCGCGAACCTAAGGTTAGCTTTTGCCAATCACGGTCTGCTTTCTGAAAAGAAGAAAGGAAACTACTGGTTTGATTATGATGCAGACAGGAAAACGCTGTATTTCAATTACAACGAGTGCAGAGAAATGCCGGACAACCCTTTCGCGAAATTTAACGACGAACTGTTTGCCTTTATAGCTACGCAGCATCCGGAAAAAATTGTACTTGATCTGCGATATAACGACGGGGGTAACTCGGGAGTTTTGGATCCATTTATCGAAAAAATTAAAGCAAGCTACTTGAATCAGAAAGGTAAATTCTTTGTGCTCATCGGCAAGCAAACTTTCTCATCTGCAGTGATGAACGCGGTAGACCTGAAAAGAAACTCTAATGCCATATTTATTGGCGAGCCTACCAGTGGCAATATTAACCATTATGGCGAAGTAAGGGGTTTTAACCTGCCAAAATCAAAGATAGTGATCGCCTATTCTACCGTGTACTGGGAGACCTGGAAAGGAAAAAAGGCCCCCTAAAACCTGACACCGGTGTAAAGTATTCGATTAAAAACTATACAAAAGCAGAGGACGAAGCATTAATGGCGGTGTATATAAACTAATACCAACTATTGCCGTTACGTATCATAACCGGACATTTTTTGTATCAAAAGCGAACGGGTTTAATTGTTGATTTTTTTGTAAGTATCTTTAAATCATAATGTTTATTGTTCGGCATGTGTCTTGGAGGGTTTTTGACAGCTCTACTTATTACGTAACCATGTATTACAGCGCTTTATGATCAAAAACTTCTTTAAAATAGCTTACCGCAACCTGCTGCGTAGTAAAGGTTTTTCTGTTATTAATATTACCGGGCTTGCCATAGGCATGGCGGCTGCGATATTGATTTTGTTGTGGATACAGAACGAAGTAAGTGTGGACAGGTTCCACAAAAATACAGACAGGATCTACAGAGTATGGAACCGTGTTGTAGAAGACGGTGCTATTCAATGCACAAATAATATTTCTGAACCAGCTGCCCGCGCCATAGAGCAAGACCTGCCGGAAGTTGAACGTGCCGTAAGAGTAAAGCGCGCCGGAGATATGCTTTTTCGGTTGGCGATAAAAAGATCATCAAGACAGGCGGTATTGTAGATACCGGCTACCTGCAAATGTTTAGCTTCCAGCTATTGAGGGGTAATCCTACTACGGCATTGAATGATATGCATTCGATAATACTTACAGAAAAAACTGCTAAAAGTATATTCGGTAATGAAGACCCTATGGGTAAAACAGTGCTACTGGATAACAAAGATAATTTTACTGTTAGCGGCGTGATGAAGGACCTGCCTAATAATACGGTATTTAACTACGAGTTTTTGCTGCCGTGGTCGTATATCAAATTAGATAAAAAACAAGACCTGGGCTGGAATGATAACAGCACCCGCACCTATGTGATGTTGAAGCAGAATGCAAGCATCGCATCGGCTAACGCTAAAATAAAAGGGCTTAAACAAAAGTATAGCGACGAGGCCGGAAAATGAAATGGGAAATGTTCCTGTATCCCCTTAACCGGTCATACTTATATGCCAGCTTTACTAATGGGGTTGAGGATAACAATGGCCGCAGCAAGTTTATACAGCTATTTGGCCTGATTGCCGGCTTTATATTATTGATTGCCTGTATCAACTTTATGAATTTGAGCACTGCCCGCAGCGAGAAACGTGCCAAAGAAGTAGGTATACGCAAAGTGGTAGGCGCGCAAAAAGGGTCGCTTATTTTGCAATTTATCGGCGAATCTGTTTTTCTTTCGTTGTTGGCAGGTATTATTGCTATAATAATAGTGGTGTTATGCCTGCCGGCCTATAACCAATTTACCCAGAAAGAACTGGCGATAGATTTTGCTGATGTAAATACCGGCTGATGTTTATTGGGTTTGTACTATTCACCGGAGTATTGGCAGGCAGTTATCCGGCGTTTTTCTTGTCGTCATTCAGGCCGGTTAAAGTGTTAAAAGGTACATTTAAAAAAGCTGATTCGGTTATTACCCCGCGCAAGGCGTTGGTGGTGCTGCAGTTTAGCTTCGCTATTGTATTAATAATATGTACCATAATAGTTAAGCAGCAGCTTGACTACGCCCGCAATCGCGAAATCGGTTATAATAAGGATAACCTGGTTTATCATATGATGACAGGCGACATCAAAAAAATTACGCGCTGATAAAAAATGAGCTGCTGCAATCCGGTGTGGCAAAGGCTGTAACCAAAACAAACTCGCCGCTTACAGACAGATGGAGCGATGGCTGGGGACAGAACTGGCAAGGGAAGGACCCCAATGACAGAACCTCTTTCGACCGCTTTTTGGAGGATGAGGACTGGGTAAAACCGCGGGCTTACAATTTGTACAGGGGCGCGATTTTGATCTGAAGCAGTTCCCTACGGATTCGAGCGGGCTGATCATTAATGAGTCAGCATTAAAAATAATGAAATTTAAAAACCCGATAGGGCAGGTGGTTAACGATCTTGGTAATGACTGGCATATTGTGGGCGTAGTTAAAGATTTTATCCTGACCAACCCTTACGAACCAACCCGCCCTATATTAATATGTGGCGCCAAACCCGGCTTTATGCAGTTTGACGTAATACAGATTAAGTTTAACGGTCAAAACCCAATGGCTGATAATTTGAAAAAACGCAAGCCATCTTTCAGAAATATAACCCGCAGTATCCGTTCGACTATAAGTTTGTTGACGAAAGCTACGCCGAGAAGTTTGATAATGAAAAACGCCAGGGCACTTTAGCGGCGCTATTTGCCGGGCTTACTATATTTATATCATGCCTTGGTTTATTTGGCCTGGCCAGCTACACCGCCGAGAACCGCATAAAAGAAATAGGTGTACGCAAGGTATTAGGCGCTTCGGTAACCGAGATCGCCACGCTGCTATCAAAAGATTTTTTAGCGCTGGTTGTTATATCGCTTGTTGTAGCTACGCCTATAGCATATTGGGCCATGAGTAAATGGTTAACAAGCTACACTTATCGCGTAAGCATAAACTGGTGGGTGTTTGCACTGGCGGGTATCTTATCAATAGTGATAGCTTTAATTACGGTAAGCTATCAGTCGGTAAAAGCGGCTTTGGCAAATCCGGTTAGAAGTTTACGATCGGAGTAAGGTTAGTGATTAGCGATTAGTTAATTAGAGATTAGTTGGTAATACGATAATTATCGGCATGAATACGTAATCTTTTTTGAAGTAATTAATTGGTTAACAAAAAGATAGATTTAATTAGCTGGTATACAAAACACTAATCTCTAATCTCTAATTAACTAATCACTTTTTTCCGCAACTTTGCGCCATATTTTAATCGGTATTGGAAACTTATATACGGCTGGCTTTTTTGTCTTTTTCCTACTGGTGTTTATCGTCCAGTTATATTACCTTATCAGCAATCATAAATCGCTTTCCGCCTACGTGGTTAATGATGAATTGCCCGAGGTTAAGGTACCCATATCTGTAGTTATCAGCGCCCGCAACGAATCAAAAAATCTATCCGAATATTTACCCGCCATATTACAGCAGGATTACCCTGATTTTGAAGTAGTAGTGGTAAACGATTGTTCGTACGACAACTCGGATGAAGTATTGGAAGCACTTAAAGAGACTTATCCGCAGCTGAAAATTGTTACCATAACCGAGCATGCCCGTTTTAAAACCGGGAAAAAATTCGCGCTTACCTTAGGTATAAAGGCCGCAAAAAACGAGCACCTGTTATTTACCGATGCCGATTGCATGCCATCATCCAATAACTGGATAACCCGCATGGCCGCGCACTTTAATAAAGCTAACGTGCAGTTGGTGTTGGGCTATTCGCCATATTATAAAACCGGTAATTTTTTAAATTCGCTCATCAGGTTCGAGACTTTAAAAACCGCTATAAACTATCTGTCGGCAGCTTTAAACGGCGACCCTTATATGGGCATCGGCCGTAATATGGCTTATACTAAAACCTTGTTTTTTCAAACAAAGGCTTCGCGTCGCATATGCATGTATTATCAGGCGATGACGATTTGTTTGTAAACCAAAACGGTACCGCAACCAATACCGAAATAGAAATCCATCCCGATACATTTATGTACACCCATGCTAAAACGGGCATAGCGGCTTTATATCGCCAAAAAAAGCGCCACATGGGCGTGGGTAAATTATACCGTAACAGCCATCGCCGTATGTTAAGTTTTGATGCGATGAGCGGGTTGTTATTTTATACTTTATTTATTTGTTGCCCGGCTATTTACTTTGAACCCATATTGGCATTAGGTTTGTTCGTTTTTAGATGGCTGCTGCAAGTACTCATCTATCGTAAATCATTTATTAAGCTAAATGCTAAGTCGCAGTTGTGGTACTTGCCTTTTTTAGATTTTGTTTACTACATTTATATAAATGTTTTTGGAGTGATCGGCACCTTTGTTAAAACTACCCAATGGAAATAAATTCCAATTTTACCGAGAATGCTAAAAATGATTTCCACCTGGTAGTTAAAGCCGGGGAAGGAAGCCAGAGAGCGTATGCCGATTTGATGCAGCGGTACAAAGATTCCATTTATTTTATGGTGCTTAAAATGGTTAACAACAAAGAGGACGCGATGGACCTTACTGTTGAAACCTTTGCCAAAGCATTTGAAAAACTGGATAAATACCAGCCCGAGTATGCCTTTAGCACTGGCTGTTTAGGGTAGCTACCAATAACTGTATAGATTTTATCCGCAAGAAAAAATTAAATACCACATCTATACATGGTATGACAGATGATGATGGCGAAGAGAAACAACTGCAGATAAAAGCGGATGTTTTAAATCCGGAAGAGTCATCCATAAAAAAACAGCAAACCGAGGAGTTAAAGCTATTAATACAAAGCTTACCGCCGCGTTACCGTAACTTAATTACGCTGCGTTATTTTGATGAATTATCCTACGAAGAGATTGCCCAACAACTTGACCTGCCTTTAGGCACCGTTAAGGCACAATTATTCAGGGCCGTATCTGCTTGGTAATATTATGAACCGATTTGACAGGGATGACATCTGATCAGCTTTTTACCTACTTCCCCAATCTTACACCTACACAGCAACAGCAGTTTGAACAATTGCCTGCACTGTATGAGTTTTGGAACAACCAGATCAACGTTATATCGCGCAAGGATATCGACCAACTGTTTGAGCGCCACGTACTGCACTCGTTAGGCATAGCCAAAGTGATGCCTTTTTTACCCGGCGAAAGTGTGCTTGATGTGGGTACCGGCGGTGGTTTCCCGGGGATACCCTTAGCAATATTGTTTCCGGAGACCAAATTTTACCTGGTCGATTCTATCGGCAAAAAAATAAAGGTGGTGCAGGAAGTTGCCAAGGCTTTGGGATTAAAAATGTACGCGCAGAGCATTTGCGTGCCGAGCAGGTTAATGAAAAGTTTGACTTCATCGTATCACGCGCGGTAACCCGCCCGGGCGAGTTTTATCCGTGGATCAAAGGGAAGTTTACCCGCACATCAAAAAATGCCTTAGCAAGTGGCATACTGTACCTAAAAGGCGGCGACCGGCCGAAGAGATCAAAGAATCGGGCCTTAAAGTACACCAATATTACCTTAAAGATTATTTCACCGAAGAGTTTTTTGAAACCAAGCAGGTGATATATGTGAAGGGGTAATACTTTTAAATCTAACATGTCATCTCGAAACGTAGTGAGAGATCTTATACGCCTTGCTACTGGTCGCTCATACAAGATTTTTTCGCTATCGCTCAAGAGAGAAGTTCTCACGCGTACCTCGTATCGAAATGACAATCATGTCGAAGCTATCCTGCCGGAACTGGTGGAGCCGGCGGTTTTGGCAACTTTTTTTTCTTAATAACATCAACTGGATTTGGCGGTGGCGGCGGGGCCTGCGGGTTTGCGGGGGTAGCCAGGTTGTCGCTTTTTTTAGTAGCCTTAGTCGCTTTTTTCTTTTTAAACGGATTGATCTTTTGCAGCAGTTCGCCCGGTGGCGGTGGGGTAGGTGGCGGCGGCGGAGCCTGCGCAAATACGCTGCTTACACCAAAACTTAAAACACCTGCCAGTAGCAATTTAGCTGTTGACTTTTTAATGACCTCTTTTTTACCGATTGCATAATCGTTGAGTTTTAAAAGTGAATGTTATAAGGATAACGTTTAAAAGTAGCTTTTGGTTTAAATAAAAAAGCCGGACAAATGCGTCCGGCTTTCTGGTTTGATAGATAGATGGTTATTGTTTTTTTACGTAGCCGCGTATCACAACTTCACTAAGGGATACGCTTCCGGATTGATCAACCTGCATATCAACAGAATTTGGATTATAAACATCCACTGATCCCATGCCTCGTGATTTTGGCGCAAAAACAGTGTTGGTGTCCTCATTACCAAGTCTATAGGTAATTGGCAGCGCATATTGCACCCCCGGCTTAAACCAGAAAACTTTGGCCATTTTTTTAATACCCTCATCACCTCGTTACCCATAGCTTCCGAAGGCGTGCGTATTGCTTTTGCATACTGTAAATTGCCATTGTCATCAACTGCAAATAAGGTAATAACCCGGCCACCAATACTATCCAGCCTGTCGGCGGTTGGATATTTTACATTTCGGGAGATGTATTTACTGAATTCTTCAAGATCGTCATTTGAAATGGTAGATGTAGTTTCTTTATTCTGCACCGGTATAATGTTAGCCGCAGCTTTGTCTTTATCCCCAAACGGATCATCTACAATTCTGATAGATGCATTGCCGGTAAGCACAGCTACTTTACCATAACCCTTGCCCCGGGTTTTCTCGGCGTAAGCGTTGCCTTGTTCATAAACTGTCATTTTATCACACGACATGTAGATCAGCGATTTGGCGTTGTATTTGGCCAAGTCCTCGGGTGTAAATTCATACTTTTTGCCATCAACAATAAATAAAATTTTGGTACCCGCCGGGCCCACGGTTTGTATAGGTACAGCACCATTGTTCAATCTCCCGTCGCTTATATAAGCGCCATTTTTATCTCGTTTACGTAAGGCTGGTTTTTGCGGAGCAGGGGCGGGAATTTTACCTTAGATTTTGGCAACGGCGGGAAAGTGTAGCCATATTTGTTCTTTAATGATGACAGCTCGCCCGGCGTAGCTTTATTTTGTGATACATATAAGTACTTGCCATTTGCATCATACACTACCACACGGGTATTGAACTTATTGTCTATATTTTCAGAATATTCATCGTATTCAAAGCCTTTGCTTGTATGCCTAACTATGTAATTGAAAGGCGCCCCGGATATTACCCATGAACTAATACAATCAGGAGCTAACCTGATAGGGTCAATTTCGCTTATTGACTGTCCATTATAAAATATAATAACTGATTTACGATGACCGGGTTTATCATTTACCGGCATATTAAATGCTGTATAAGCTTTTAAGGCTTTTGCATCATAATTTTTACCGCCACTTTTCTCTATCCTGATATTGGCCAATTTACCATTGTTGGCTACATCAAAACCAATAACTACAAAGCTACCTTTATCATTTTCGCTCGGGTTATAGGTTACGGTTTTCATTACATTATGTTGCAGATACTCGTAACCCGGATTTGTAAAGCTTGGTATGGGGAAAACAGGCTTCTTCTTTACCGCTTCTTTTACCATAAGAGTGTTATCCGCTGCCTTTGCCGGATCAATATCAACCCAACCATAAGTTTTGCTGAATGCCAGTGTTGATACGCAAAGCAACCCAGCGCAAACGGGTACAGCTACCGGTACTTTAGCCTCGCCAAATTACCCGACCTTTTTTGATTTAACATAACAATACGTTTTTTAAGTAGATTATAATTAAAGAATGAATGCGTAATAGATGAGCCACCAGCACCATAGGCATTATTAACCGGGAAGGATGAATAGGTTAGCGCATCATTTTCATAGGCCGCGGTTTGTTCGTCAGCTATATATTCATGTATCGCTTTAAGACTGTTTTGCAGCAGGTAGATAAACGGGTTAAACCAGCTTATTACCTTTAGCAGCTCCACAAATACAATATCAACCGAATGTTTTTGGCGTATATGTACCAGCTCATGTCTTATAATAGTATTAGCCCCGTGTGCTTCAGCGCCAATAAACAGGTAATTAAAAAACGAGAAGGCTACATTGGTTTCGGGAAGGTATACCAGCTTAAGCTTATCCTGTGCTATGCGATTAGCATTGCGCATCAGCTTAAACAAAACAAACAGCTTAACCATCAGCATTATAAATACAATAGCGGCACCAATAAAATAGGCATACAGTAAATAATCATCGACAGTTAAATGGTGTTCAACCACGGGCGCTGTCGCTACCGGGACATATTCGTGAGTGGCGGTATATTCGGGTGGGATATAGGCTACCGTTGCAGCCACCGCCACCTCTACAGGTTTTAACGCGCCTACCTGCAAAACAGGCAATAAAAACGACGCTATACAAGCAAACAGCAGGTAGGCCCGGGTTAGCTGGTAATAGGTTTCTTTAGTTAAGAATAAACAGTAGGCCGGGTAAAATACCCCTGTGTAAATGTTGGCTTCCGCAAGATAATATAACCAGTTCATAAGCTATGGTCGTTAGGTTTATTGGTTTGGTGTGATAAGGTTTTGGTGTTATTATTTTTAGGCATAGAGAACGAAATTGTAATTGGCTTACTTTCGCCATGTGCGACTTCGCCTACATAGCCCGGTGTTTTTTTCCAGCTCTCATCAATTTTTGGCCGTTTGCCGTTTTGTACTGTGCAAAATACCAGTGCAATGGTGTGTTCGCCCGCTTTATCGTTTATAGTTCCGTTAAATGATCTAACCACATCCAGCGCAGCCTCGTCGAAAGCCTCGCCGCCGCTTTTTGCAACCGCCCAATTACTAATAGTACCGTTTTGATCAAGATTAAATTTTAATAATACAGCGCCAGGCTTGCCTTCGCTATTTTCCTTTTCGGGATATTTAAGATCGGTGAAAATATGCTGGTAGAAGGCTTCGGTGTAAGGCTTATTTAAGTACGAATAAATATTCATGCCATTACCAATGTAATTATGGCTTTTCAACAACTTTATACCCTCCGATGCATGGTAAGCATTAGTTGGAAAAACGTAGCCGTATTTATCCTTTAACAGCTTAATATCGGCAGGAGTAGCGCTATCAGCGCTGTAGGTTGTTTCCTGGTCGTTTTTTTCGTAGAAGCGCACATTGGTGACCTGCGGTGTCAATTTACCATCTACAATATATCCGCCGGTAAACCATTCAACATATTCATAGCCTCCCTTGCTGCTTCTGGCCGGGCGATAACCATATTTGCTAACGGTTATCCAACCCGAGTTGCCGGGATCGTTCTCATACGGACGTCTAAAAATCGAGTAATCATCCGTAAAGAAGAATACGCCAAATTTTAGGGTTTTACCTTCATCATCATTAATTGTACCCTTATAGTTTTTAAAGGCGTTTAATGCCGGGTTATCCATTACTTCGCCATCGCTGGTGGCTATTTTAGGGTCCAATATCTTGCGGTCAGGGCCGATGATAAAGCTTACCACAACCAAGCCGCCTTTATCACCGTCAGCCGGATTGTAATGGATGTTTTGAAGCAGGTAGCGGTTTAACTTGTCATAGCCGCCCGCGCTTTCCATAGGGACAGGCGGGTGGTCCTCGTCGACAGGCCTTTGATAATTAACAAGCGCAAGCGTATCTGCAGCAAATTTATCGCCTGAGAGGGCTATATCGCCGTTATCAGTTCCTGATAATGCAATGGGTACATCATCAGCTGTTATATTTTTATTTGCGTGTTTTTTATTTGCTGGTTTGTTTGAAAGCAATTTAATACCACTTTCTTTAACCGGATCAAGATCCACCAACGCATACGTTTTGCTGAAACCCAATGTTGACGCGCAAAGTAATGCCGCGCAAATAGGCAGGGCCACCAGATATTTAAATCTTGCCAGATTACCAGACCGTTGCTGGTTAAGCATAATAATACGCTTTTTAAGCAGGTTATAATTAAAAAACGAATGCGTGAGGGATGAACCACCTGCGCCATAGGCGTTGTTAACCAAAAACGAGGAGTAAGCGATGGTATCCATTTCATGCGCGGCTGTTTGCTCGTCGGCTATATATTCATGTACAGTTTTAAGGCTGCTTTGCAGCAGATACACAAACGGGTTAAACCAGCTAATGATCTTTACCAGCTCCAAAAACATAATATCAACCGAATGTTTTTGGCGGATGTGCACCAGCTCATGCCTTATAATAGTAGCCGAGCCTGACGCATGTGTACCAATAAAAAGATAGTTAAAGAACGAGAACGCGACGTTGGTTTCGGGCAGGTAAACCAGTTTATATTCATCCTCATCTATCCGTTGCGCGTTCCGCATCAGCCTGAATAATGCATATAGTTTAATTACCAGCATTATAAATAATACCGAGGTGCCAAGTATATAGGCGTACATCAAATAATCCTGCGGGGATAGTTTAGTTTTGCCAATAACCGGGGCTGCCTCAGGTATTGGCTTACTAACCGCAACGGGTGTTACAGTAGTAGTAATAGCCGGAGCAACATTTTGTACTTTATTAACCGGTTGCTGTACCTCATGGTATTGCGGCGCATAATATTCCCGGGGGATAGTATAATTTACAGTTGCAGTTACCGCGGTTTCTACCGGTTTTAGCGCGCCTATTTGTAGTACGGGTAATATAAATGATATAATACAAGCAAAGAGCAGGTAAGCCCGCGTTAGCTGGTAGTAGGTTTCTTTAGTTAAAAAAGGCGGTAGGCCGGGTAAAATACCCCCGTGTAAATATTGGCTTCCGCGAGATAGTACAACCAGTTCATAATTTTAGTGGTTTTAGGATAAGGTTTAGGTAAATTTATTTCTTCTTACTTTTCAGGTCGTCAATTAATTTGGTTAACTCATCAAGCTCTTTTATGCCCAATTTCTTTTCGTTGGCGATAAAAGATACCAGACTTTCGTACGAGTTACTGAAATAGCTGCTCATCATTTTATCGAATGTAAACTTGCGGTACTGCGCCTCTGATATCAGCGGGAAATAAATATGCGAGTTACCCACTGCTTTATGATCAATGAACCCCTTGCCCTCTAAAACCCGCACAACGGTTGATACCGTATTATAGGCCGGTTTAGGCTCGTTCATTTTTTCTATGATGTCTTTTACAATGGCTTCGTTTAATTGCCACAGTATTTGCATTACCTGTTCTTCTGCTTTGGTTAATTCTTTGATCTTCATAATTAAACTATTTTTGTAGTTGAATAGAATAAAGATAAAACTATTTTTA
>NZ_JABFCR010000057.1:0-23030 GCF_013087555.1 Mucilaginibacter humi | reverse complement strand
GGTTTATTTTTTGCCGCATTTAATACTACACGAGTTCGGCAACTACCGGTAGCAATAGCTGAATATCTTTCTATTTTCATGAGTTGTTTAGTTTATCTACCAAAAATAACATAATAATTTTTAAGGCTGATAACCAAATTTAATATTAAGAGGGCTTTCATAATCTGTTCAAATTTTATTTATGTAAAATTATATTCTTATTATGTGTAAATAAACAATATTAAATTTCTTTTTTGATAAAGTAATCAGTTTATCCGGTAAGGTTGTTTAATCGGTAGATTAAACCCTGCTCATTATTCATCGTCATAGCTATATACAAAAAACAAAGAATATGAAAAAGGTAGCTTTAATATCAGCAATAGCATTAAGTGGTTTATTTTATAGCAACGCAAATGCACAATTATTACAAATAGGATTACATTTAGGCGGAGGGCGCCCCGTGGTAGAGGCATTAGTAACACCATCAGTAGCGGTTAGTTACAGTAATGCCGACCAGTATTATTATATGCCGGAGGTTGATGCTTATTACAGCCCTTACGAAAGGGTATATTATTATAACGAAGGCGGAAGATGGGTATCAAACGCTTACTTTACCCGGCGAGTACCGCAATTACGACTGGAGAACCGCCCGTCGTTAAGTGCGCGCACACCGCCCATATTTAAACGCAGATGTATATCGCGAAAAATACAGAGGTTATGCACGTGACTGGAACCGTAGGGATGATAGGTTTGATAACCGTAGAGATGAAAGATTTGACAATCGTAACGACCGCAGGGATGACAGGTTTGATAACCGTAACGACCGCAGGGATGATGGCCCGCGCTTTGTAAGACCTAATGAGTATCGTGGAGCCGAACACGCTGATAACCGTGGTTGGAATAACGGAAACAGGAGAGATGACAGGAATGATCATGGACAAGGTAACTATAACCAGCAACCACAACAAAACTGGCCATCACAACCTTCGAGAAATGATAATAATGGCCAGCAACAAGGCAGGGGACAAGGTGGTTATAACCAACCTTCTCAACAACAACCTCAAACCAACCATCACGTCAAAATGGTGGTGGTCAGCAAAGAGGCAACGGTAACTCAGGCAATCGTTTTGCCTACAACGGTCAAAACGGGCGGGGCAGAGGGTTCTAATATAATTTCCTCCATCATATATTATAAAGCAAAAGCCACCGTAAGGTGGCTTTTTGCTTTATATCCTGCTTGTCATTCTGATTTTATCATAGAAATCAGGATGACAACTGGTTTTTAATAGCTGCTCGCCTCATCCAGCAACGCGATAGCCTTCTCACTCAAATTTAAATGTACCGCCTGCGTAGTATCATGCAATTGCTTAACCGATGTAGCGCTGGCGATAGGCGCTGTGATACCCGGCCCGGCAATTACCCAGGCTATGGCCACACTTGCAGGAGTGGTTTTGTATTGAGCGGCCACTTCATCAAGTGCAGCTAAAATTTTAAAGCCACGTGGGTTTAAATATTTTTAACGCCACCGCCTCGTGCGCTTTTTGAAAGGTCAGCTTCCGATCTGTATTTGCCGGTTAAAAATCCGCTGGCAAGCGAATAAAAAGTTATCACGCCTATATGATTTTCAACACAAAGTGGCTCCAACTCTTTTCGTAGCCCTCGCGGTCGAACAAATTGTATTCGGGTTGCAGGGTTTCATAGCGGGCAAGGCCATTGGCTTTGCTTACTTCCGAGGACTCTTTAAGGCGTGCCGCACTATAGTTTGATGCGCCTATGGCTCTTACCTTGCCTTGTTTTATCAGGTCGGTATAGGTGGCTAAGGTTTCTTCAAATGGTGTGCCCTTATCATCATCGTGGGATTGATAGAGATCGATATAGTCAGTCTGTAAACGCATTAATGAATCCTCCACCGCTTTGGTAATATAAGCTCTGGAAAGTCCATGCTTACCTTCGCCCATGGGTTTGCCAACTTTGGTAGCGATGATCACCTTATCGCGCTTGCCTGATTTTTTCAACCAGTTGCCAATAATGGTTTCAGATTCGCCGCCTTTATTGCCCGGTACCCATTTGGAATAAACATCGGCTGTATCAATAAATTCAAGTCCTGAGTCTGTAAAAGCATCCAACAACTCAAAAGATTGTTTTTCATCAGCCGTCCAGCCAAACACATTTCCGCCAAAACAAAACGGGCTTACCATAATGTCCGATTGGCCTAATTCTCTTTTATTCATATATGTTATTAGGTGTGCAATTTCGCAATTTGTTCGGCCATTTCATCAACCCAACCAAAAGATATGGTTCTGTACCGGCAATTTTATGCCAGTTACCGTTTTGGTCGGGCGCTATTACCAAATGCAGGGTGTCATCTATCGCATCAAACTGGTAGGCGTTTTTATATCCGCTGTGAGTTACGTGTTGTATTATCCCGTTAACCGGTCCATCTGTACCGGTTAGGGTAGCGTTAAATTGTTGTTCCATAATAATTGAACAGCAATTTTAGGGTTGTGTTTTTATATCTTTACCGACATGGAGCCAGTAAAGCCCGATACCCAGATACTGATTGATATCGTAAAAACCAGAATGCCTTTTGGCAAGTACAAGGGCACGCTGATATGCGACCTGCCTGCTTATTACCCGGAGTGGATGAAGAGCAAAGGCTTCCCGCCGGGTAAAATGGGTATGATGTTATCTACTACATTCGAGATTAAAACCAACGGACTAAACAGCATCTTGCTTAAAGTTAAAAATGTTGTTAATGCCCAAAGGTAAATGACGGCAGTATGACCATCCGCAAAGCCCGGGCTGCGTATATTTGATAAAACCGTAATAGATCATGAAAAATTCAATTCTGTATATTTTATTTAGCCTTGCCATATTTGGCTGTGCTAATGGGCAAAACAGGCCCGGCGACATGGAGATTGTAAGCGTGCCTAAACCAAAAGCCGGCCAGGCAGTGGCTACATTTGGCGGCGGGTGTTTTTGGGCGATGAGCGAAGCGTTATCTGAACTAAAAGGGGTAGACCAGGTAGTATCAGGCTTTGCCGGGGGCACTACTAAAAACCCAACTTACGAAGATGTTTGCACCCGCACTACCGGCCACGCCGAAGTTGTGCAGGTTTACTATGATCCAAAAGTTATCAGCTATGAAAAGCTTGCCGAGGCTTTCTTTTACGCGCATAACCCAACCGAGCTGAATTACCAGGGGCCTGATGAGGGTACCGATTACCGCTCGATAGCGTTTTACCGCACACCCGAAGAGAAAGCAACCTTACAAAGCCTGATCAAAACCATCAACGCGTCAAAGCATTACAAGGGTGCTATTGTTACCCGTGTTGAGCCATTTAAGGTGTTTTATGCTGCTGAAAAGTATCACCAGGGATATTACCGGGCGCATCCGTCTGCAGGTTATATCCAGTCGGTTTCAGTACCAAAGGTTATGAAAATGCGTGCTATGGAAAAGGCATTTTTAAAGCCAGAGTTTCAGAAATAGAAGATATCGGTACAAACAAAAAAGCCATCTTGCAAAATAAAGTAAGGTGGCTTTTTTGTTTGGTAATCTTGCAAATATTTGCTTAATATTTTTATCTTCACGCTATAAACCAAAAAAGCCTGAACACAATAATGAAACATTTCCCCGGCGCTGTTAATTGTTTTAGTCCTTCGGATAGATGCGACGGCGCAGGCTACTTACACTATCAGCGGAATTGTAAAAACACCAAAGGCGAAAAGATCCAATCGGCTACGGTATTTATTACCGGTACCCAAAAAATGACAATGACCGATGCCGACGGTGGTTTTACCTTTAAAGGTATAATACCGGGTAACTACCAGGTTGTAGTAAACATGTTGGGTTACAATTCGATAAAAGAAGATATAACTTTAAAAAATGGTCCGGAGACACTTAACCTGGTGCTTTCCGGTAAAGATATTGCTTTAAAAGAAGTGGTTATAGCTGTTAAAAAGCAGTCAAAACGAAACATGAATTTCTTCTATAAGTACTTTATGGGGCCAAGCTATAACCCCGATCGTTATAAAATACTTAACCCTGAAATTATTGACTTTGTAGATACAGATACCGCTTTAACGGCAACTACGTCTGATTTTTTGATCATAGAGAATAAAGTGTTAGGCTATCGGGTGAAATACCTGCTTAAAGCATTTGTGCAGTGGTATGATAAGAATAATACTTATTATGATGGCGACTACATTTTTGAACCGATGGAAGGTTCGCCTGCGCAGGAATATTTTTGGGCAGAGAATCGAAAACGGACCTATTATGGATCTTTAATGCACTTTTACAGATCAGTTTATGCCGGTACCACCCGCAAAGAAGGGTTTTTAATGTATAAAAGGAACCCCGATAATAAAGGTGTTTTCGCATCGGTTGAACGCAACCCTGCGGACGTTGAGCAAATGGTAGCCCGCACGGATAGTAATTATATAAATATAAAAATAGACCCCCGGGTTAATATAGTGTATGATAAAGAAAAAGCCTCGCAACCGGATGAAGCGGATAGCGGAAAAACAAAAAGTTTAGCTTTTAGCCTTGGTAACAAAGGCAGCCTGATATTGGTTGTGGGTAAGGTTGATAGCAGGGGAGCATAGCATCAAAAAATATCATTATCGCGGTTATTGGGCAAGCCAACGAATAGCCAACCTATTGCCTTTTGAATATAAGCCTGATTATTCCAAATGATGAAAACAAAAAATATCCTGGCATTATTTGCCTTTATACTGCTTCAATTAAATATTTATGCGCAGAACAATTACAGCATTAGCGGTACAGTTAAAAACACAACAGGCGAATTGATGGAATCTGCAACAGTGTTTTTAGCGGGGTCTGAAAAGATTGTAGCAACTGATAAACAGGGAGCTTTTAGATTTAATAATATCGACCCGGGTACTTATCAGGTAGTAATAACCATGGTGGGCTATACTTCGGCAAAACAAAACGTAATTGTACAGGATAAACCCGAAACCGTAGATTTAGTATTAGGCGAAAAGCAAATTGTACTGAACGAGGTTATAATAGGGGATAAAAACGCCCGGGCAAACATCTTAAAACATTTATAAAATACTTTTTGGGCGAGTCGGCCAACGCTAAGGCTTGTAAAATACTTAATCCGGATGTGATTGAGTTCTCAACCACCAAAGGGGTTTTATTGGCCACTACGCCAGATTTCCCGGTTATAGAAAATGCCAACTTAGGCTATCGAATAAAGTACCTACTTAAAAACTTTAGCTATAACTCAACTTTAGATGTTACCCTGTATGATGGCGATTGCATTTTTGAACAGTTAACGGGCACTGCCGAACAACAGGCATTATGGATAAAGAACCGAAAATTAGCCTATGAAGGTTCGTTGATGCATTATTTAAGGGCGCTTTTTACTAATACCACACGTGCCGAAGGGTTCCTGACGTACGCTATTTTTGGAAAAACCTTCCCGATAACGATAAACCCCAGTGAAGTTCCAACAGAACAAATCATTAAACATATCAACAGCAATTTTATAAAGTTCAAGTACGACTACCGCTTTTATACTGTATATGATAAAAAGAAGGCGGCCAAACCAATAAAAATGAACGAGAATAGTAGTGAGTTTATACCGGATATTCCATCTAATGCGTCTATTTTTTTAGTTGATTCGCAAATCGACCGCAGGGGTAGTTATGCCGATTATAAAACGTTACTGATCCGGGGGATGTGGGGGCGCAAGCGATTAGGTGACCAATTGCCGTTGGAGTATGTACCTAATTAAGCCTACAACTTTGTAAACCAACCCTTTTTCCAAAACACCACTACCTGTATCAAGGCTATAAGCAACATTCCGCCCAATGCATAGTAATAACCATGCGGCGAGTACAACTCGGGCATGTTATCAGGCATTTGCTTGTTGGTAATCGGGTCGACACGCGAAAAATTCATACCGTAAATACCCGCTACAAAAGTTAAGGGGATAAATATTACCGAGATGATGGTCAATACCTTCATTATCTCGTTCATGCGGTTGCTCACCATGGATAGGTACAGATCTATAACGCTGTTGGCAATCTCTTTGTAGTTTTCTATCAGGTCCATTACCGGATGCAGTGGTCGTAAGCGTCGCGCAAAAACATTTTAACCTCGGCGGTTATTAATGGATTTTCGGTACGTAAGGTGTCGTTTATTTTATCGCGCTCGGGCCAGGTAATCCGCCTCAGGATGATAAGTGTACGCTTAAGCTGCTGGGCATCATACATAATGGTTTTATCCGCATTGCTATATAAGCGGTCCTCTATAGTGTCCAGTTCATCACCAAGTTTGGCCAACAGTACAAAGTAGGTGTCTATAATTGTGTCAGACAGGGCATAGCACATATACCCCGGCCCGGCGGTGCGTATAGCGCCCTTACTCGCGGTCAGCCGTGCCTTTACTGCTTCAAAATGTTCGGCATGCGTTTCCTCAAAACTGATGATGAGATTTTTTTAACCAGTGTAGAAAACTGGTAATTACATAGTTCGCCCTCCTTATTGAAATAAATCTGACGGCTTACGCTAAAAACATAATCCTCATATTCATCAAACTTTGGGCGCTGGTGGGTATTCACGATATCCTCTAATACCAGCGAATGGACCTTTAAATGGGTGCCAATGTCAGCTATCAGTTTGGCATCGCCCAGCCCTTTTATCTGGATCCAGTGGGTATGATCTGTGCATTTTTAAGCTGATCAAGCACAATTTTAAGGTCGTGGCCCTCATCAGTAACTAATTCGTGTTCGTTATAAGAGTAAACTTTAATAATTGGCTTTACGGCATCGTCTGGCGGGTTGATCATTCCCGGGCGTTCGCCCACTTTGCGGCTGCGGCTTTTATAGCGTACTCTTTTTAAATGACCCATTATAAATAATTTATGGTTTGCGGCCCCCGGTTAAATAACAGATCGACAATACTTAAATTTTTAATGAACCCGTTACGTTCCTCAAAAACCGGAAGTAAGGTTTTTGTTCAAAATCAAATTCTTTTTTAGGGCTGATGCTATCGCGATAGTCAGCTAAGCCCGGGTAATTCGCCTCGTAAGTTTCGGTGTATTGCAGCGGTAACGACACCTTGATAAACTTTAACAGCATCTGTAAAAGCTGCTCATTATAATCAAACAGGTACGTAAAGTGCTTTTGATAAAAAGGAGCAAAGTCATCCTCATAATATTCAAAATAAGCCGACCGGCGATAGCAGGTTTCGAGGCTCATCCAATGCAGGCGCTGCCATTTAAAATCATAACTTATTTTAACATCTTTTACCCCGGTGTGCATTTTTGAGCCTTTAACCACAGGCACCGTAAGCGCCAGCACACCATCAGGCGAATATATATTCGCACGGTTACGGTACGTTTGTTTAGGGAAATGTTCCCCGGCGTTCTATCAGTATATCAGGCTTGTAGGTATTAAGTTTGCTAAAATAAGCTACAGGCGGAAGATAAAACATGGGTAACACAGCGCCTTTTTCGATCATATATTTTGTTATGTTTGCAGATAATACGCAGCGAAAATAATGATAAATAAAGGGCTTTCAAGGTTAGGTATATTCTTTTTGTACCGGTTTCTTTACTACCCTTTTGGTTATTATACGTAATATCCGATTTTTTATTCTTTGTATTATACTACGTTATTGGCTACCGCCGTAAAGTAGTGCAGGAAAACCTGCAAAATTCGTTTCCCGAAAAGTCAGTTGCCGAGCGCGCGTATATCGAAAAAAGTACTTCAGGTACCTTGCCGACCTGATTGTTGAAACGATAAAAATGATCAGCATATCAAAGGCCGAACTGCAGCGCCGCCTGGTATGCACCAATCCTGAAGTTGTTTCATATTACAAGGCAACAGGCAAGAGTGTTACCGCGGTTGCCGGGCATTATTGCAACTGGGAGTGGGCAGGCGCGGAGTTTAGCATTGATACCCGCTTGTTTGTAATTTACAAGCCGTTAACCAGCCATGTTTTTGATAGCTTCTTTATTAAAGTACGTACCCGTTTTGGCGCCATAGCGGTGGCTATGAAACAAACCTTACGCACTATGGTGGCCCATAAGAATGAGTTTACTGTAACCGTTTTTGCCGGCGACCAAACCCCCATACGCGAGCAAAAAAACTACTTCACCCAATTTTTGAATCAGCCTACGGCGGTTTTCCAAGGGATAGAGAAGATTGCAAAGCTGATAGACTCGGCAGTAATATTTTATGACATGAAACGGGTTAAACGGGGATATTATACTTACACAATTGTACCTTTGGTTGAAAACTCAAAAGAAAGCGCCGAGCACGAAATTACCGAAGCGCATGTTAAATATTTAGAAGTGATGATAAAACGCGAGCCGCAATACTGGCTATGGTCGCACCGCAGGTGGAAATTTAAACCGGAGGGTGCTAATTAAATGAACGCACAACCTAAAGTTGCCATCGTAATTTTAAACTGGAACGGCTTAAAACACTTGCGCCAGTTCCTGCCGTCGGTATTAACCTCTACCCGCCCAACCTCGATCTTGTTGTGGGCGACAATGCCTCTACGGACGGCTCTGTTGAGTTTATTCAAACCAGCTATCCAAACATTCGGGTCATTCAAAACGATGCGAATTACGGCTTTACAGGCGGTTATAACAGGGTGCTTGCCCGTGTTGAGGCTGATTATTATATCCTGCTAAATTCGGACGTTGAGGTGCATCCGTGCTGGATAGAACCCGTAATAACCCTAATGGAAAGCGACCCGCTGATTGCAGTGGCGGCGCCTAAAATAAAATCCTATAATCAAAAAAACAGCTTCGAGCACGCCGGTGCCGCCGGTGGCTTTATAGACAGTTTTGGCTACCCGTTTTGCCGTGGCCGGATTGTTAACGAGACAGAGCAGGATAACGGTCAGTACGAGCAATCGGGCGAGATCTTCTGGGCATCTGGCGCGTCAATGTTTATCAAAAAGAAATACTGGGACGAAGCCGAAGGGTTTGACGAGCAGTTTTTTGCACACATGGAAGAGATTGACCTTTGCTGGCGCTTAAAGAACAGCGGTTATAAAGTAATGTATTGTGCGCAGTCAGAGATCTTCCATTTAGGCGGCGGTACACTTACTGCTGAAAATCCATTTAAAACCTATTTAAATTTTAGGAACAACCTGCTGCTGATAAAAAGAACCTGCCGTTTTGGAAAGGATTTATTGTGATTGGCTTCCGTTATTTTCTGGACCTTGCTGCACTGTTGCGTTTTTTAACCGAGGGTAAACGCAAGGATGCCCGGGCGGTTAGCCGCGCGCACCAATATTTTATCCGGCATATTTTTGAAAGCGGCAGCCATGCGTCAAGCACCCATCTCAAGAAATATAATCCCAAAGCTTACCGGTATGTACCATGGCAGTATTATGTGGGCCTTCTTCATTAAGAAGCTGCGTAAGTTTACTGACCTCGATAGGGAAAGATTTTATTAACCATTGCATTTTACGATTTTGACCCAAGTTTATCGGGAGGGTTCAGATCATTAATGTTTAATGCTTTTCCTTCCGGGAGATGCAGGTTCAAATCCGGCTGGTGGTTGACATCTGGATGCCTTCTTTTTCAAACACCGTGAAGATATCGCTCAGTACATGGGTTTTTAATTCCAGCCACTGGCTAATGTCATCGGCCCAAAACAGTATCCTGAAATCAACCGAACTACCGTTGAGGTTATGAAGAAATACCAACGGTTTGGGTTCTTTCATAACGTCCTCGCGGGCATTCAGCAGATCAAGCAGTAGGTTCTTAACTTTCTCTATCTCGGTACCGTATTTTACGCTTACAATCAGTTCTATCCGGCGGTTGTTGTTGCTTAGCGTCCAGTTAACTACGTGGTGAGATATCAGGTCGCCATTAGGAATAATCACCTCGGCACCATCGCTGGTAGCTATTTTACTTGCACGGATACCTATTTCCTGGATAGTGCCGGAACGGTTATCGACCTCGATGATATCGCCTATCTGTACCGGTTTCTCGAAAGCCAGTATTAAGCCTGATACCAGGTTATTCACAATGTTCTGCAAGCCAAAGCCGATACCTATACCGAAGGCACTGATAATAATGGTGATCTTATCCAACGGGAAGTTTGAAGCAAATACCGCCAGAAAAAGCCCACGGTAAATACACCGATCCGGATAAGCAGGGTAGAGGTACGGTTCTTCTTTTTAAGCGCGGCGATCTCGGTGGACCGTTGTGCCGAGATGTCATAAAAGTAACTGATGATCTTTGACAGTACAGATGATAACCAGATTACCGCTATAAACACCACAAAGCCGCTGAATGTAAATTGCGCACCGCCAACAGTATGCTTTTGGGTTAACACACCGGTTATATAGTCCGTCGCCGAATCATCAATATTTAAATTCTGGAACAGGAAAAACAGCCAAAGCATGCCGGCAAGCACATTCAATATCTTCCTGATTTTGGTATGCAGCAGCGCATAATCTATCCAGCTAACCGTGCTATCCGCATCTTTTTTAGATTGAAATTGCAGCAATAATCCCCGGCTGATGATCTCGACCACATAATACAAGCTAACCAGAACCATAAATTGTAGGTCGCGGTGATGCTTATTATTTTAGCCAGGCTAAACCTGCCGGATACATCACATATTAAAGCCAGTATTTGTAACCCTATAAATATGCGTAATACAACGCCCGTATGTTTAGGGTAATCTGCCGGCTTTAGCGTTACTTTCCTGTTAAAACTATAAGCAATACCTACACCTGCCATCGCCAAAAACAAAATGATAAACCTGTCCAGGTTGGTGATCTGGATCAGCAAATTGCTGGCGCTGTAAACGATAGTGAGGAAAAACAAGTTTCGCAGGGCATTGAACAGGTTTGCATTAAGCGTACGTTTTACCAGCATTAATACCAACACGAGGGAGGTAAGAAAAAAGCCCTCTAAAAATATAACCGGCGGGTGATCGTAGAAGTAAGGGATAATAACAACGGGCACCAATAAGGTGGATATAACCGGGTATTTATAAATATAATTGGCCTGGGTAAAAATAAGTTCGGGGTCCTCATGGTCTCGTTTTATTTTTTTGGCGATTATATAATACCCACCCAATCACTATCACTAAAAACACCAGCCCTATAAAATGCGTGGTAGTTTCCTTCCGGATAAAGTAATAAAGCTGGGTGCTGTTTAAGTCTGCCGTGCCTTGTACCGCCGTTTTGATGTTGTTATACTGCGGATCGATATCCCAAATCGGCCCAAATTCGCCTTCAAAAGCACGCTGGGCAAATCTTTTTACTTTGGTATCTATCTGGTCGGTTTCGTCTAAAGCGTTGGAGTAGGCTATGGCTACGCGGTTCTGCAACAGGTTAATCTTAAACAGGTTCTTCCGGTTAGCCGAATCGGCCGTTATCCATAGCAGGATTACCTCTTTCCGGCGGTCGAAAAATGTTTTGCGTAAAACACTGTCGGTAGGCATGGTTGTGAGGATCAGCGAATCCTTGGTGAACTTTAGCAGGTCGTTTTGGTTTTGGATCAGTTTATCATCAACTGCGTCCAAATCATCCTGCCAGCCTTCCAGCCGTTCCTGTATGTGGTCAAGGTTATCCCGTAACACAAACAAATAGCGCAGTGTGCTTGATTTATGGGTATTGGCCTGATTTTTTATTTTATTGATCCGCTTGAGTGTTGACGGTATTTTAGCGCTTACATCAGCGGTATCTAAACCAGCAGCAAGATTGTTTTTTATTAAATTAAAGGTAATGCTGTACTGTTCCAGCTTTTGCAGCTGCGAGTTTACAGAGGTATCGGCTTTATTAAAACTGCGCAATACCGAATCGCGCGAGTGCATGGCCTTGCGCTGTTTCTTGTTTAACGACCGTGTTTCGGAATTGTCATTCTGCGCATAGCCGCGCCCGGAAGTGATAAAGTAAGCGGCAGTTACTAATATAAAATATCTAAATACGTTGTGCATCTGGCAAGGGTAAGTGCTTCCATAACACAAAACCCGCAAAAACGTTTTAAATAATTAAAATATAGTTATTTAACTATCAAACTTTCAATAGCTAAACGGTAGCCATCCATGCCAAAACCAACAATAATGCCCTTGCAGTTTGACGACAGGAAACTATGGTGCCTGAACTCTTCGCGCTTGTGTACGTTTGAAATATGTACCTCAACTACAGGTGTGGTAATAGCTGCAATCGCATCGGCAATAGCCACTGATGTATGGGTATAAGCGCCTGCATTAAGTACAATACCGTCTTCACTGAAGCCAATTTCATGAAGCTTATTAATCAACTCGCCCTCAACATTACTTTGATAATAAGTAATGTTAACATCAGGATAGCGGCTTTTTAAACCCGCTAAATAGGTCTCAAAACTGCTGTCGCCGTAAATAGATTTCTCGCGTACGCCCAGTAAGTTTAAATTTGGGCCGTTAATAATATGTATATTCATTAGTTCAAAGCTAATTATAAAACATCAAAACTAAAATCAATTGAACTGGCCATCGGCAATAAAAGGTTTTCAGGCTTATTTAAAACTCGAAAAGTCGCTTTCGGCAAACTCCATCGCGGCCTATACCCGCGATGTACACCGGCTATATGAATATACCGAAACCCAGTTACCAACCATTAATCCCGAGAATATTGTACTGAAGGACCTGCGCCAGTTCATCAATTGGGTAAATGAGCTGGGCATGATCCCGTCCTCCCAAGCGCGTATCCTGTCGGGTATTAAAGCGTTTTATAAATATATGCTGATGGAGGACATTATAAAAAGTGACCCGTCAGAGTTATTAGAATCGCCCAAAATAACCCGCAAGCTGCCCGATACATTAAGTTACGAAGACATTAATAAACTGATCGATGCCATAGACCTGTCGCGCCCTGAAGGCCCCCGTAACAAAGCTATCCCGGAAACTTTATATGGCTGCGGACTGCGTGTAACCGAGTTAACCGAGCTTAAATTATCTAACCTGTACCTCGATATCGAATTCATCAAAGTATTTGGCAAAGGCAGTAAGGAGCGTTTGGTACCCATAGGCGGCTCGGCAGTAAAAGCTTTAAAGATCTGGATAGAACAGGTGCGCGTACATAATCCCATAAAAAAGGAGAGGAGGACTTTGTTTTCCTTAACCGTCGCGGCTCGCGGTTAAGCCGGGTTTATATTTTTATGCTGATAAAAGATCTGGCAGCAATAGTGGGATTAAAGAAGACGATCAGTCCGCATACTTTCAGGCATTCATTTGCCACGCATTTGGTGGAGGGTGGCGCCGACCTGCGTGCCGTACAGGAAATGCTGGGACATGAAAGTATTACGACCACTGAAATCTATACACATTTGGACAGAGAGTATTTGAAGGGGACGATCATTCAGTATCATCCGAGGAATTAGGCCTCACCCCAACCCCTCTCCAAAAGGAGAGGGGCTTTTAACAGTCTTTTAATTTCACTTTACGCCTTGCATCGAAGTCCCTCTCCTTTGGAGAGGGATTAGGTGAAGCTAAACCAGGCAACTTACCGGATTACCTTCACCATCCTATCCCTGCCGCTCATATCCTGCCTTAATTCCACATCCTTAAATCCCTTACTTTCCAATAGCGCCACAGTTTCTTTTCCCAAACTTTCATTGATCTCAAAAAACAATAAGCCGTCTTTCACTAAGTTAGTTATCGCGAAATCGGCAATCGCTTTATAAAAAAGTAACGGGTCATCTTCGGGTACAAAAAGGGCAGTATGAGGTTCAAAATCTGTTACATTGGTGTGCATGCGCTTTTTATCATCAAGCGTAACGTAGGGGGATTGGATATGAGTATTGAGTATTGAGTATTGAGTAGTGAGTTGGTTTGGGATTTTATAATATTTGCCTCTATAAAATTTACATCAACCTCGTTTAACTCCGCATTTTGTTTTGCTGTTTTTAAGGCTACTGCGGATATATCAATTGCCGAAACCTGTGCCTGCGGCAAATTCTTTTTCAAACTAATTGCTATACAACCTGTGCCTGTACCAATATCCAAAATGTTAAATCCTGCTACTGACCCTGCAACTGCTACTTCAGATAGTGCCCATTCCACCAGCTCTTCAGTTTCCGGTCGGGGTATAAGTGTAGCCGGGTTTACTAAAAACTTCAGGCCATAAAATTCGGTATAGCCTAAAACATATTGTAACGGTTTGCCGGTTTGCAGTTGGTTGAGGATATTGTTTGCTTCTTCCTGCTGGGTTAGGCTTAGTTCCTTTTCGGGGAAAGCCTTGATTATACCTTTTGATGTATTGAGCAGCTCTGTTAAAACTGTCAGCGTTATAGCTTCGGTTTCGGGTGCGTCATATATTGTATTAAGCCGTTGCTTATAAATTTCAAATACATTTTTAATGGTTTTCATGCAACGGCAAATGGGTGGTTAACAAGGTAGCTAAGTAACCAAAAATATAATAAAGGAAAAAGGAATGCATAAAATGGCTGCAAACATTTATGCATTCATGTATACCTGTTTACTCCTTTTTGGTGTATGCAAAACTGTTAAATGTACCAAAAATTACAACTTGCTAACCTTTTATCCGTACAAGGCACTGAAACTTAAATACTAACACAAAATAATAAACATGACAAAGGCAGACCTTGCAAAGGAAGTATCGCGTAAAACCGGAATAGAGCCCGAAACCGTAATGGAAGTTTTCCAGAGTCGCTTGCTACAATTAAAGACGCAGTTGTAAATGGCGAAGGTTGTTATTTTAGAGGCTTTGGTACGTTTGCTCCAAAAAACGTGCCAGTAAAATAGGCCAGAATATTACCAAAGGCGAAATGGTGGTTGTGCCTGAGCATAACATAGCATATTTTAAACCCGGCCGCGAGTTTAACGCCGAAATGAAAAAGCTTAAAGTAGTTTAACATTCCCTCTATCTTTATCAGGTTAGTATTTGCTATAGCGTAATAAAAGCTACTTTTGCAGTATGCGCTATTATCAAATATTTATGCAACGCTGCCTTGACCTTGCCGCTTTGGGCCCGGGCAAGGTTAGCCCTAACCCTATGGTGGGCGCTGTTATTGTGCATGACGATAAAATAATAGGCGAAGGCTACCACCAGCAATACGGCCAGGCACATGCCGAGGTAAACGCGGTAAACGACGTGTTATTAAAATTTGATAATGCCAAGGAACTATTCCAGCAATCCACCATTTACGTATCCTTAGAGCCCTGCGCGCATTACGGCAAAACACCACCCTGTGCCGATCTGTTGATCAAACACCGCTTTGCTAAAGTAGTGATTGGCTGCCGCGATCCATTTGATAAAGTTGATGGTAAAGGCATAGAAAAGCTACAGGCTGCCGGTATTGAAGTAATTGTTGGGGTTTTGGAGGATGAATGCAAATGGCTGAACCGCCGTTTCTTTACCCGGATACAAAAACAACGCCCGTATGTAATATTAAAATGGGCGCAAACCGCCGATGAGTTTTTCGCGCCTGATGATAACCAACAATTCTGGATAACCGGCCCCGAATCGCGCAGGCTGGTGCATCAATGGCGCAGTGAGGAAGATGCTATTTTGGTGGGGAAGAACACCGTAGCTATTGATAATCCACAATTGAATGTGCGGTATGGCGATGGCCGTTCGCCAAAGCGGGTGGTTATTGATCGCCGGCTTGAGCTAAAGCCCGATCTTAACGTATTCGATCAATCTGTTGAAACACTTATATTTAATGGTGTTAAAACAGATGTTGAAGGCAAGAACAAATACATAGCTTTAGAGGATTTTGACCGCTACGTTCCGCAATATATTTTATACCAATTATACTTACAGGACATCCAATCAGTTATTATTGAGGGTGGTGCTTATACGTTAAATGCTTTTATTAATGCCGGGGTTTGGGATGAGGCACGCATATTTACCGGCAAGGCAACTTTAACAGCGGGCATAAAAGCGCCAAAAATAAACGGTATTATTGCCGAAGAAATTCCGTCAGGAACAGACTACCTACAAATACTTTATAACAAATAATAGCCCATGCTATACGTTTTACTAAGCATCTGCTGCAGTGTAATAGTATCCATTATGTTAAAGCTGGCCAAACGTTACCACGTTGATGTGCTGCAAGCCATAACCTGGAACTATTCAACCGCTATTTTATTAACCTGGGTTATTTTTAAACCGCATTTTGCCAACCTTAACCTGCAGGCCGCGCCCGTTTATAATTTCGCGGCATTGGGTATCTTGTTGCCAATACTGTTTGTAATACTGGCAACATCTGTAAGGCTTACCGGTATAGTGCGTACAGATATCGCTCAGCGACTATCGTTATTTATACCCATACTTGCGGCGGGATTTATTTTTGGAGAAGTATTAAGCCCGTTAAAACTGGCGGGTATAGCTATTGGCTTTGCAGCAATTATTTGTTCTATCCCGTGGCAAAAGGGAAGGGGCGGCAAAGCAACCTCAGGCTCGTGGTTTTATTTGCTCATCGTATTTATCGGCATGGGTGTGATAGATGTATTGTTTAAACAACTGGCTACGTTTAAAGCCGTGCCTTACACCACCTCGCTTTTTCTGGTCTTTGTATTGGCGTTTATCTGTTCGCTGATATTGCTGATTATTAAGATAGCGCGCGGCAAAACCAAATTCTCATTCCCACACATCCTTATTGGCTGGGCTCTGGGGATAGCCAATTTTGGTAATATCCTGTTCTATTTAAAAGGGCACCGTGGCTCTGGCTAATCAACCATCAACCGTATTTACGGCCATGAACATGGGGGTAATTATGTTAGGGGCTTTAGTGGGGCTGGCTGTATTTAATGAAAAGCTAAGCACACTAAATAAAGTGGGCCTGTTTTTAGCACTGGCAGCTATTGTGGTGATAACTTATGCATCGTATTAATAAAAATATGTCATGCTATTCGACGATACCTACCGCACCATAGAACACCCTGCCGAAGGCATCTTCCGCGACCGGGGCAGCAAGTTTTTGGCGTATGCTTATCCTATAACCTCAGAGGCCGAAATAAAAGGCATTGTAGCTTCCCTAAAATCAGAACACCCTAAAGCTAATCACTACTGCTGGGCCATGCGTTTAACTGCCGACCGCGCAGTGTTTAAATTAAATGATGATGGCGAACCCTCAGGCACTGCAGGCAGGCCGATATTAAATACCCTGCTTTCAAAGGATTTAACCAATATATTAGTGGTGGTGGTACGGTATTTCGGCGGGACATTGCTGGGGGTTCCCGGCCTGATCAACGCCTACAAAATGGCCACCGAAGAAGCGCTGACCCATGCGGTTGTCATTGAAAAACCGTGAATGATGTTTATACTATTAGCTTTGATTACCTGCAGATGAATGATGTAATGCGCTTAATTAAAGATTCTGACCTGGCTATCCTTAACCAGCAATTTGATAATGATTGCAGCATACAGGTAGCTATCCGTAAAATGCAGGTGAATATGGTGCTGGATAAATTAGATAAGGTTGCAGGCGTTAAGTTTAAGTACGATCATAGTGTTTAAAGCCATAGATGCTAACTTCAGTTATGAATATACCCGATGCTGACAGCGTTAAGTTCAATTAATCCCTTTTTATTCCCCGTTTACAAGCATAAATGCCTAATTTAGTCGGGATATGCAATCATTCGAAATAGATAAAACCGACCTTCTCCGCATTAAGACCGCGTTGGAAGGAGACGATGCTGAATTAGAGATAGTTCTGAAAGAGTATCATGCGTCGGAGATTGCCATATTATTCGAGAAGCTTGAGCAGGAGGATAAGGAGCGCATCATCAATATCCTGCCAACGGACATCGCATCAGATGTAATCGCCGAAATGGACGAGGAACACCGTCCCGGCGAGCTGTTGATCAACCTTGATCCCGAGAAACGCGCCGATATCGTAGAAGAGCTGGACTATGACGATGCTACGGATATCATCTCGCAGTTAGAAGAGCACGAGCAGCAGGAGATCCCGGAAGACATCGACCAGAGGATGCCAGCAGCATCCGCGCCCTGATGAGTTATGACGAGAATACTGCCGGCGGCTTGATGAACTCGGCGCTGATCTGTGTTAACATCAACTCAGATAAAAGGGAGCGTTGGATGAGATCATCCGTCAATCAGAAGAGATGGAAGAGTTTTATACCATCTATGTGGTTGATAATGCCCGCATACTGCAAGGCATTGTATCTATAAAAGACATAATTAAGGCTCATGCGGATACTAAAATAAGGGCCATCTATAAGGATGAGCCGGTATATGTTAAGGCCGACCTTGACCAGAAGAAGTAGCGAAGCTGATATCACAATATAACTTAACAGCCATACCGGTAGTTGACGATAACATGAAGTTGTTGGGGCGTATTACGGTTGATGATATCATTGACGTAATGGAGCAGGAGAGTACCGAGGATATGTTAAAGATGTCCGGTGTATCCGAAGACGAGGAACTGAGCGGTAACTGGCAGGACGCGGTAAAAAGCCGTTTGCCCCGGTTAATTGTAAACTTAGCTACCGCGTTTTTAGCCGCATCGGTAATCAGGCATTTCGAGCCTATCGAGAAACAATTCCCGGTTATTGTGGCTTATTTGACCATTATTGGCGGTATGGGCGGTAACTCGGCCACTCAGGCGCTCGCTGTAACTATTAGGCGCATCTCGTTGAGCGATCTGACCGATAACCAGGCTTACCGCACCGTATTAAAAGAATTTTCGGTAGGGTTGATCAACGGTGCCGCAAATGGGGTAATTGTATTTTTATTTGCCCTATGGTATGATAAAAACCCAATGCTGGGTTTAGTGCTGTTTTTAGCCATGACCGGTAATTTGGTAGTAGCCGGTTTAACAGGCGCATCTATCCCATTGATACTAAAACGTTTAAATGTCGATCCGGCTGTTGGGTCGTCCATCATCATTACAACATTTACAGATTGCATAGGCTTTTTGCTGCCATTATGGTTAGCATCAACACTTTTATTATAAATTTGAAACTTCAAAACTCTACACAATGGCAGAAGTAAGACATAACTGGACTAAAGAAGAAATTACTGATATATATAACACTCCGTTGCTTGACCTGGTTTACTGTGCAGCCAGCATCCATCGCGAAAACAAGGATTACGCCGAGGTACAGATAAGCTCGCTGATCTCCATAAAAACGGGTGGCTGCCCCGAGGATTGTGCTTACTGCCCGCAAGCCGCACGTTATAACACCGGTGTGGATGTACATGCTATTATGCCTAAAGAAGAAGTGATAGCCGTAGCCCAAAAAGCTAAGAACGGCGGCGCTTCAAGGTTATGCATGGGCGCAGCGTGGCGCGAAGTACGCGATAACCGTGATTTCGACAAAGTAATTGATATGGTAAAAGCGGTAAACGCTTTGGATATGGAAGTTTGCTGCACCTTAGGCATGCTTACCGAGAGCCAGGCGCAACGCTTAGCTGATGCCGGACTATATGCTTACAACCACAATTTAGATACCTCAGAGGACGACTACAAGCGGATCATCACCACCCGTACTTATGATGACCGATTACAAACTTTAGAACATGTGCGTAAAGCCAAGATCTCGGTTTGCAGTGGTGGTATCATTGGTTTAGGCGAAACTACAGCGGACCGCATATCAATGCTTAAAACATTGTCTAATCTGCCACAACATCCTGAATCGGTACCTATCAATGCCCCGGTACCGGTAAAAGGCACGCCATTGGCAGAGCAGCCACGGGTATCTGTTTGGGATATGGTAAGGATGATTGCTACAACACGTATCATCATGCCTAAAACGGTTGTACGCCTATCTGCAGGCCGTACCGAGATGAGTACCGTTGAGCAGGCGTTTTGCTTTATGGCAGGAGCTAACTCTATCTTTGCCGGCGAGAAGCTGTTAACCACGCCAAACCCATCATTTGATGAAGATATGGCCATGTTTGAACTGCTGGGCCTAACCCCGCGAAAGGCCTTTAAAAATGGTCGCCCGGAGATAAAAGAGATTAAGGAAATGAGTATTAATGAGGTGATTTGATCCTTGTTTGTCATCTCGAAACGAAGTGAGAGATCTTATACACCCTGCGAGGGAGCGCTTGTTTAAGATTTCTCACTCGTTCCTCGTATCGAAATGACAATCTTAAAAAGCTATACCCTCGCACCCAACACCCATCGCCACGCAAATCGCGTTAGCGTATTAAAACCTTTCCAGCTGTCAACAAATTCAATAATGTCGTGCAGGCAGTTGTCGGCAAACTTTTGTTTGAAGTTTTTTGATGCCAGCTTATAGGCCTCGTCGGGGTTTTCAAGCCCTATGCGCTCGTATATTTCCTTCTTAACATACATAGTACGTACAAACAGGATATTAAACAGGATAACGTAGCTATATAACGTCCGTTTGATATATCCGGCCTTAGCCGAATAATTCTTTAATAGGGCTTTGGTAAATAAGATATGCCGTCCTTCTTCAATATTGTGCAGGTCGAACATTTTCTTTAACACCGGGTAAATATTCCGTGCACGGCGGGCGTGGTTGCCGTAAACGTCAGTCACCAACTCAACCGATACACTACCCATAAACAAGTAATCGGCAGGGAGATACTTGTTGCTAAACTCGCCGAAGAAACGGTGCAGCCCGCTTTGTTTAATAGGCTTGCCACCAATTTTGGCAATAGCTTGGGCAAACATCTCCTGGTGCCTAAACTCTTCTATAAGTTCACGAATTAAAAATTGGTGCTCCACATTATCAGCAGGCAGCGTAATTAAATGTCGCGTCATGAAAACACAAAACAGGCACTCGCCCCAGGCGTATGATGCTATTACCTGCACCAGCTCGTGCCGGCCCAATTCAAGTTTTTGAGCAGGGGTTAGTGTTTCATAAATGTCCAGCCCCTGCAGTGATGTTAAAGTTTCGGGTAGGAAAATATCATCGGGCTCGGGCTCCAGTTGCCGGGGTATATAAGTTTCCGGCATCAGGGGGCGTTCCCGGCTTATCTTGATTAACCGTTCTACTTCTCTAACATCCATATAGTAAAGATACGTGGTATTGGCGCGTTTAGTTAACCCTTAGTGTCTTATAATGTTTGCAGGTATTATAACGACCACTTTCAGGAATATCATTAATTATCCCCTTTAATATAAAATGCTAAAAATATTAGTATTTTTGATTTGCTATGACTGAGGAAAGGATAACAGAGAAATTAAACATTTTGGCCGATGCCGCCAAGTATGATGTATCATGCGCATCAAGCGGAAGCAAGCGAAAAATGATAATAAAGGACTGGGCAATGCCAGTAACGGTATCTGCCATAGCTATACCGAAGACGGGCGCTGCGTATCCCTGTTAAAGATCCTGTTAACCAACCATTGTATTTTTGATTGTGCCTACTGTGTGTCACGCAAGAATAATGATATCAAAAGGGCGGCATTTACTGTGCAGGAGGTGGTTGACCTCACCATCAATTTCTATCGACGTAATTATATCGAGGGTTTGTTTTTAAGCTCGGGTATTTTTAAGGATGCCGATTATACCATGGAACGGTTGGTACGCATAGCCAAAAAGTTACGCACCGAGCATAAGTTTAACGGCTATATCCACCTCAAATCAATCCCCGGCGCAAGTGATGAACTAATGCGCGAGGCCGGCTTATATGCCGACAGGCTTAGCGTTAACCTGAAATGCCAACCGAAGAGGGATTGAAGTTATTAGCCCCTGATAAAAACCGGCAGGATATGATAGACCCCATGCAGTTTTTAAAGGACGAGATCATTTTAAGAAAAGACGAAAAGAAGCTTTTTAAAAAAGCACCCATGTTTGCGCCGGCTGGGCAAAGCACCCGTGTAATTGTAGGTGCTACACCCGAGACAGATCAGCAGGTATTGCAATCGGCCAATTATTTTTATAAGAGCTATAACTTAAAGCGGGTGTATTACTCGGGCTACGTGCCGGTATTGGCTGATAAACGCCTGCCTTCACTAAATACAAGTGTACCTATGGTGCGCGAGAACAGGTTGTACCAGGCCGACTGGTTGATGCGCTTCTATGGCTTTAATGTAAATGAGATCGTAAACCAGGATCAACCATTGCTCGACCTCGACATCGACCCTAAACTAAGCTGGGCTATCCGTAACATGCAGGCTTTTCCTATCGATATTAATAAAGCCGATCTGCACTTAATATTACGTGTGCCGGGTATCGGGGTACAATCGGCACAAAAAATTGTGAGCGCACGCAAGCATAGCCGTTTAAACTGGGATCAGTTAAAAAAATAGGCATAGCGGTTAACCGTGCCCGTTATTTTATTACCTGCAACAGTACCGAGTTTGAGCGGCGCGATCTGACCGGTAATAACATTAAACAGTTTATCCCGGCCGAATCGCAAAGCAAATATTTAAAGAATAAACCTAACCAGCTTAACTTGTTTTAGAGCCTCACCCCAACCCCTCTCCAAAGGAGAGGGGCTAAAATATTAAGTAATAAACGCCGCATTCAGAACCCTTTCCTTGGAGAGGGCAGGGTAAGGCTAAACAACATGCTATGACCACTTTATTTTACGATGGCAGTTTTGAAGGATTGCTAACCGCTATATATGAAATTTACGACCGTAAGCTTGGATTGGGAAATTACAAAAGGGCGAGTTGTATGATAACGCGTTGTTTGTGGATACACTAAAGGTTGTCACCAGTGATAGTTATGCTGCGCGGGTACTAAAAGGCTTGCGTACCAAACTATCGCCAAACGCAGTGCAACGATTATACATAGCGCATATGGCCGAGATAGCTAATGAAGAAAACAACCTGGTGGGTTATATAAGGTATGTGTTTGACAGCACACAAAATATTGAGGACGATTACGGCAACCGCTTTGTAATGCGGATATCAGAAATAGTGCGGATGGTGCGGCGCGAAAAGCATAGGATGGAGGCCTTTGTGCGGTTTCAGAAACTAAAGGACGAAACCTATTATGCCACTGTCGAACCTGATTTTAATGTATTACCGTTGCTGATACGACATTTCAGGAACAGGTACACTGATCAGAAATGGATAATTTATGACCTGAAGCGTAACTATGGCATCTATTACAATATGCACGATACCGAGTTTATAACACTTGATTTTG
>NZ_JABFCR010000055.1:0-23080 GCF_013087555.1 Mucilaginibacter humi | reverse complement strand
TAATGAAATTACCCAGCCGGATGATATTTTGGCCGCTGTGCGCGATGTAATACTGCCTAAACTGGATAATACCCGTTGGTTTGTCGATTTCTCCAATTCGCTGGATATGGGGAAAACCGATAAAGGTGTAAATGGAGATGGGCCTTATAATATCCAGCCAATCTCGGTTTTCTGGGCAAAGAAAACTTACCCGTTTAACTCGGAGGTTGGGTCGGTAGGCATTAATGATTACGAAGGGCTTAAAAGATTTATACCGGAAAAGAACATGGTTATGCCGGAATATAATCCGGCAACCAAACGCGAGCGCATAGATTCGGTGTGGCGATATCATACCTACATTGGCTACGAAAATTATATCGACAAATACGGCAAACCAAAGGATGTTAAAGATTTTGCCGAAAAGGCACAGCTGGTTAATTACGACCAGTACCGTGCCCTGATGGAAGGTTTTAGCTCGCACATGTGGGATTGGTACACGGGCACCATCATCTGGAAAACGCAGAACCCGTGGTCGGCCATGCGGGGCCAGATGTATGATTATTACCTTGATCCTAACGCCTGTCTGTACGGCCTGCACAGTGGCAGTGCGCCGGTTCACATTATGTTTAACCCTACTGATAGCACTGTAAGCGCGGTCAATAATACGTTCGTCGAGCTAAAACATATTACGGCAACTATAAAATTATACGATATGTTGGGCGTGGCAACACCTGTAACTACGCTGATAAAAGACATCCCGCAATCGGGCATTATCAGTCTGCTGGACATTAAGAAAGAGGTAGCCGCCGCGGCAACAGCAAAAGGCGCTTTCCTGGCTTTAAAATTAACAGATGCCAACAAAAAAATTATCAGCGATAATATTTATTGGCTGGCAGACAAAGCAGGAGAGTACTCGGGGTTAAACGAAATTGCCGCGTCAAAGCTAACCGTAACTGCTAAGCAAATAGCCAAAGGCAAAATAGCCGTAACGCTAACCAACAGTAAACAAGCGCCGGTAGCATTTTTTAACCGGATATCGTTACTAAATCCGCAAACCAAAGAGCGCGTGCTGCCGGTGTTTTATTCGGATAATTATGTGTCGGTTTTACCGGGCGAACAAAAGACGGTGGTAATAGATCATAACCTGCTTGTTTCAAATCCTAAGGTAAGTATTAGGGGATGGAATTTGACGGAGCGCTTGGTAGAGGTTAAGAAATAAATATAAAGGCCCGGTTTGTTATGAAACCGGGCCTTTATATTTGTTTTCAGCCTACTCAGCTTTAAAAACATTGTTCTTCAAATCAATATCCGGTAATAAATGGTCAGGATCAATAACAATTGATTTAATAACCGATGTTGACGGGTACTTAAACTTCCAAACACCTGTACGCTGCCATACATTTACTGGCAGGTGGATGGTCTCGGTTTTACCGTTGGTCTGGGTAATTTTCAGGTCTACTGGCATTGCCATCTTTTCTTTGTTTACTATGGTGATGATGGCGCCATCTGCTGGATTGCTGCTGTATTTAACGCCTTCAACAGCCTGGTCAAGCTTCCGTGTGGTAAAGAACCATTGTTTAAAGAACCAGTTCAGGTCCTCGCCAGCTGCATCATTCATCGCGCGGAAGAAGTCGTAAGGCAGTGGGTGCTTCATTGCCCAATACTTAATGTATTGGCGGAAAGCGAAGTCGAAACGCTCAGGTCCTAAAACCACATCGCGCAGCATATCCAGGCCTAAAGCGGTTTTGTTGTAGTATTGGCCATAATCGCTCAGGCCGATAGCCTCAGGCGGGGTCATCAACGGGTCGCCGCTGCGGATATAGCTCCTTAAAATGTTTTGGGCCTGATTGTTAGGCCCTTTAGGGGCATACTCGCCATTGTTGAACATTTTGGTGGAGTACTCATTAATGAAGGTGTTAAAACCCTCATCCTGCCACATGTATTTACGCTCGTTACTGCCTACGATCATCGGGAACCAGTTGTGGCCTATCTCGTGCGTAACATCGCCCCATAATGCCCCATTTTTAAGATTGCTTAAGCAAAAGATGATGCCCGGGTATTCCATACCCAAAGCCACGCCGGATACATTAACCGCCGAGTTCCATGGATATTCAATATAAGCTTTTGAGTAGATCTCGATACTGCTTTTTAAGTATTCAGTCGAGCGGCCCCGGCGTTACTGCCCGCGCTCTCAATAGGATAAACCGATTGCGAGATACATTTACGACCTGATGGCAGGTTGGTTTTAGCAGCATCCCAAATAAACGCTGTTGAAGCAGCCCATGACACGTCGCGGGTGTTCTCCATTTTAAAGTGCCAGTAAGGTTACCCTTAGCGGGGCGTGTTGCGGCCAGCCAACTTCGCTTTCTGATATGATGGTTACTGTTTTATCGCTGTTGCGGGCTTCTGCCAAACGTTTTTGCTGGGTTGGTGTAAGTACATCGGCAGGGTTCAGTAAATCGCCGGAGCCTACTACCACCATGTTAGCGGGGGCAGTGATATAATAGTCATAATCGCCATACTCGCAGTAAAACTCGCCAAGGCCCATGTAAGGTAAAGTGTTCCAGCCTTCAACATCGTCATAAACACACATGCGTGGGTCCATTGTGCAATTTCATAAACAACACCCTGTTTAAATTCCTTGCGGCCCATGCGGTCGGCACCATAGTAAGGAATAGAGAAGCTGTAGTTTACTTTCACCGATCTTATCGCCGCTTGCGCCCAGTGGTTTGTTTAAACGTACCTGCATACGGGCATCGGTAATAATTGGGGTAACGGTATAAGTTTGGCCCTTATAGGTAACCGTTACAGACGTAATATGCATACCGCCACGACTAAAGCCTTTAACGTCAAAACGATCGCCGGTATAAGGGGTAACCGCGGCGCCGCGTGAATCAGGGCTGAATAGGTTTTGATCCAGTTGCAGCCACAGGTAATCCATTTGGTCGGGGCTGTTATTGGTATAGCTTATGGCAACATCACCGGTAATGGTGGTATCCTGTGCCAGTTCATTTAAAGAAGCGTGGATAAGGTAGTCGGCACGATTTTGCCAGTAGTTGGGGCCGGGTTTGCCGGCTGCCGAGCGGGTGCCGTTGCTGGTTGTGGGCCGGTTATTGGACCAAACAGGTCCGAATGGTTATACTTAACCGTATCGGAAGAGGCTTGTGCAGAGGCGTTAAATGCCACAGCAAGCAAACCGCATGCTATAAGCATGTAGTGTTTAAAATTCATTTTTGTTGATCAGTTAGTTAAGAAAGCAAATAAAGCGAAATGTTTTGTTATTGCCTAATGTGGTAATCACCACACATTTGTAAAAACAATTCGCAAACAGTAATCATTATCCTAAAGTGCATTTAATATCGCATTTTTGCCATCATGAACCGCTTAGCCAACTCCACCTCGCCATACTTACTCCAACACGCCAATAACCCGGTTAACTGGTACCCCCAGGGCACCGAAGCGCTGCAAAAGGCTAAGGATGAGAATAAGCTTATTATAGTTAGCATAGGTTACTCGGCTTGCCATTGGTGCCATGTTATGGAGCACGAAAGCTTCGAGGATAAGGATGTGGCCGCAGTAATGAACGAATATTTTGTTTGTATAAAGGTTGATAGGGAGGAACGCCCGGATGTTGACCAGATCTATATGAGCGCCGTTCAACTGATAAGCGGCAGGGGAGGCTGGCCACTAAACTGTGTTTGCCTGCCAGATCAGCGGCCTATTTATGCCGGCACCTATTTCCGTAAAAACGACTGGACAAGCCTGCTGTTTAACCCGGCCGATTATTATAAACAAAAGCCCGAAGATGCCAATGAATATGCTACGCGATTAACCGAGGGCATCCAAAAGTATGAGTCGATAGGCTTTGTTGAAACACAACCTGATTATACCAAAGCCGACCCGAGATCATCGTAACTAACTGGAAAAAATACTTTGATAAAACCGAAGGCGGGATGGGCACAGCCCCAAAATTCCCCATGCCTAATAACTGGCAGTTTCTACTCCGTTACGCGTATTTGATGCGGGATGAGGAGGTAGCCGGACTTGCTAAACTTACCCTGCAAAAAATGGCCTTTGGTGGTATATACGACCATTTGGGTGGCGGCTTTGCACGGTATAGCGTTGATGGCTTGTGGCATGTGCCGCATTTCGAAAAGATGTTGTATGATAACGGGCAGCTCATCAGCTTATATGCTGAAGCTTACACCGGCAGCCTGATGAATTGTATAAGCAAACCGTTGCCGATACCATTGATTTTGTAATACGCGAACTATTATCGCCCGAGGGCGGTTTTTACTCGGCGCTGGATGCTGACAGTGAAGGAATAGAGGGTAAGTTTTACATATTTGATAAGGAAGAAGTACAAGCTGTATTAGGTACCGAAGCTGAACTGTTTTGTATTTACTATCACCTTACGGATGAGGGTAATTGGGAAGAAGAACAAACCAATATCCTGTTTAAACGTGGCAACGATGCCGACCTGGCTGAAGCTATAGGTATCCCCGTTGATGAAATGCTGCAAAGCATAGCCTCATCGCGCAAAAAACTGTTTGAGGCGCGCAGTAAACGCATCCGCCCGGGATTGGATAATAAGATCCTGGCATCATGGAACGGCTTAATGTTGAAAGGACTTTGTGAAGCTTATCGTGCTTTTAATGAAGCCGAATATTTAAACATCGCCTTAAAAAACGCAAGCTTTATAACAAATAATTTAATAAAAGATGGGCGCGTAACACGGGTTTATAAACCAGCAGAAACGGCCAGCGATAGGGCTAACTCTCTCCTTTGGAGAGGGCAGGGTGAGGCATTTTTAGATGATTATGCCAACGTTGCGGATGCCTTTATTGCCCTGTATGAAGTTACTTTTGATGAGCAATGGCTGGAGTATGCTGTCGAGCTTACCGATAACGCTATTGCCCATTATTATGATAAGGCCAGCGGCATGTTCTTTTCACTGCCGATGATGATGAGCAACTTATCGCCCGTAAATCTGAAATTATGGATGGGGTTATCCCGGCATCAAATTCGGTAATGGCGCGTAATCTTAAAAATTGGGTTTGTTATTTGACAATGAACAGTATCAGGAGATATCGGCACAACAATTACGCAACATTATGCCGCATTTGGCTAAATATGGCTCGGCTTATTCAAACTGGAGCATGTTATTACTGGATGAGGTATTTGGCACCAATGAGGTGGCGATAGTAGGAGCTGATGCGGAAGCTTTTAGATTAGAGATGGAAAAAATTACGTTCCTAATAAAATTATGTTGGGTGGTAAAAAAGGAAGTTTACCTTTGTTGCGCGATAAGTTTAGCAACCATACCCGGTGTTTGTTTGTAAAGACAAAACCTGCGGATTACCTGCCAATAATATCCCCGATGCTTTAAAACAAATTAAAGCCTGAAACATTAATTAAATAAGCAACAACGCACTCATGGGTGCCAATATTTACCACTAAAGAATAAATAATGAAGATTGAACCACAGCATGTAGTGTCATTAACATACGATTTGTACGTTGACCAGGATGGAACCGAAGCTTTAGTAGAAAGCGCCACGCAAGAGCAGCCGCTAACCTTTTTTTTTGGAGCCGGCCAAATGCTTCCAAAGTTTGAAGAGTATTTAAGCCCGCTGTCAACCAATGATACTTACGATTTCCGCCTTACAGCCGAAGAGGCGTATGGCGAGCATGATGAAGAAGCGGTAGCTAACCTACCTATCGAAATGTTCCGGTGCAGACCTGCCGCAAATTGGCGCTGTTTTGCCTTTACAAGATAACCAGGGTAACCATTTCCGGGGGCAGGTAGTATCGGTAGCAGAAGATGCTATTATCGTTGACCTGAATCATCCTATGGCCGGCCAGCCTTTGCATTTTAAAGGAACTATCCTGAATGTTAGGCCTGCAACGCCTGAAGAATTGTCGCATGGCCATGCGCACGGTCCGGATGGTCATCACGGTCACTAATTTTTAGCCGCAGTGGCAGTTGCGGGTTGCAGTAATAATTCTGCGATTAAACGACTGCCACTGCTTAGGTTTTAAACGCCCCATAACTCTGCTACTAATTAAGAACTAGCCCTTTTAGTTTGCATCTGTTTTTTCGGAATTAAATACAAGATATCTATGTCCCCGGTTAGGTCAAGCGCACACAAAAGATGTATTTGTGACGCAACCGGATTTTTATTGAACGTTGCCGGGATAAATGTTTTATCATCATCACTAAACAAATCAGTATTTATATTATAAACCATTTGGTCTACCCCCGTGCCTTTGCGGCTGATATGTACCGTTATGTCTGCAAGCCTGCCCAAAGGGCTGATCAGCAGATCATAAGTAATCAAATATCTGTTCAGGTCTTCGTCATTCATTCCCGGAGGGAGGGTAAAGGCTTTTAAATAAGGGATATATCCAAAGTAGCGGCCACCTGGTCTAACGGGTTGTGTAGCCACATCATTATCTTTAATATAGTAATCAATATTGTAGCTTAACGGCGATGGCGAACTTTCCGGCGCTTCGTATAATAGTTTATTGTTATCGTAATTGTAATTCTGCATCAACGTTCCGTCACGGTCAAAATAGTGCCAGATGCCAACTTTTTTATCGTTAACATATTTACCACTGGCCAACACTGTTTTTTTATTATAAAACGCATGGTAAATACCGTTTTTAACCTGCTTGTTGGTTTCAATAGTGGTTTCAAAGCGTTCGGTAACGTTGTTAATGAGTTTGTTTTTGCGTTCGATGATTTTCTGTGCAAAGCAATCTCCCAAGCAAAAAATAAAGGCACTAAACAACAGCAGTTTTTTCACAATAGATATTTTTTGCAATTTAATATTTATAAATTATCGAGATAGCAAAAGTTTTATATTGCAGGTGTATAATACTTAACATCATGACTGCAACGCCCGATACCTCTGCCTTTAAAACCGTTCGTTTTTCTGAAACAACTATTACCGAATTAATGATCCCATCATACTCCAATTTTGGGGGAAAGATCCATGGTGGCATTTTACTGTCGCTTATGGATAAGGTAGCTTACGTTTGTGCCGCCAAACACGCAGGTAATTATTGTGTAACCGCATCAATTGATACGGTAGATTTTTGCAGCCGGTAGAGGTGGGCGACCTGGTATCGCTAATGGCATCGGTAAATTACGTAGGTAATACCTCGCTGGTTGTAGGGATAAGGGTGATATCAGAAAATATTAAAACTAATGTCATCAACCATACCAACACCAGTTACTTTACCATGGTAGCAAAAGATGAGCAAAACAGGCCTGCTAAAATACCAGGCTTGATAGTGGAAAACCGCGAACAGGTAAGGCGGTTTATCGAGGCGAAACGCCGGAAAGAGATCAAACAAAATTATAAGCAGGAGGTGGATAGTATTACTGTGCCGGATGAGTTTGAAGCATGTGAAAATTTATTGATTGGCGAACGGGTAATTTTAATCAACAATTAACGTTTTGTATTACTACGGTGTAACTAAATTAAATAAAAAATCGTAACAAGATTTTTATTCATATATTACACTCAAATTACAAACCTGATTAAATTGATTAATCCCAACTATTAAATGGCATTTTTAAACAATGTGCTGCAACCACCTTCATATGGCTGGACGGATGCGAACGGTGAACTAGCAAAGCCAACCCCAAAACAAATTATCAACGAATTTTTTTCAAGACTAAACGTATTTAAAGACAAAAAGAACTGGCTCTCTTTTATGAGCTGGATGATGGTTGTGGTGCTTGCGCCGTTCCTGTTTATTTTCCTGTTTAAATATTTTTCCCTTAAATTACTGATAGCAGCCTTTGTTTACAGCATGATCATCATGGGTACGCATGGTACTATCTGGCACCACCGCTATTGTACGCATGGCGCTTACCAGTTTAAAAATAACTTTTGGCGTTTCTTTACCCAAAACCTTACGCTTAAAATAATTCCCGAAGAGATCTATGCTATCTCGCATCATGTGCATCATGCTTTATCAGACCAACCCGGCGACCCTTATAATGCGCAGGGTGGTTTCCTCTACTGTTTCCTGGCCGATGTTACCCATCAGCCTATAAACCGTAACATGGCCGAGAAAGATTATAGTTGCTGTGTTAAATTAATGAAACATACCGGTGTACAGGTTAATACCTATGCACAATATCAAAAATATGGTACGCTGGCTAATCCGCTTAAAACCATTGCAAGTGTAATTTTAAGCTGGGGACTTTGGTTTGCCGCATTTTATTTAATTGGTGGTATGGGCCTGGCCTGTGCTATGTTTGGCGCCGCCGGCTTTTGGGCAGTTGGTGTACGTACATTTAACTATGAAGGGCACGGAAAAGGTGAGGATAAGCGCCGTGACGGTGTAGACTTTAACCGCGACGATATGTCAATAAACCGGTATGGCCGGGTATAGTAGCCGGCGAATGGCATAATAACCACCACGCTTACCCTAACAGCGCGCGATCGGGCTTTAAGCCATGGCAGGTAGATAGTGCCTGGTACTATATTAAGTTTATGAGTATGATAGGGGCAGTAAGCTCGTACCGCGATTCGAAAGCACAATTTTACAGCGACCATTACGGCATCCACAAAGCCAATAAAATAAACAACCATGCTGTAGTAATTGAAGGTGTTGAAGCCTTTGAGATGCAGGATAAAATATTAGTAGCAGAAGCGGTTTAAAATATCTGAAGAGTGACAAACAATTTGTCTAACTTTCTGTTGGAGAGTAAAATAGACACACTCATGAAAAAAACAACAGCAACATTGTTAATGGCACTTGCCATTACCGCTACAACCTTTGCACAACAAACAGTTGTAGTTAAAAAAGAGGACAAGGTAAAAAGACCAGTACCATCCCTCAAAAAGTACATAACATGTTTAGTAAACACAAAAAATACAGTGGCACTAAAACAAAGCACATAGTTAAAACAGCTAAAGTATCAACGAAATAACTGTCGCTGATTAAAAGAGGCCCGATATTTTCCATATCGGGCCTCTTTGCTTTAACAATATTCGCTGGTAAGTAAACTTGGTAATAAATTTATGGCATTAGGTTTTTTATTAATAAAGTTATTATGTTTGGTAAACCTATGTTAAATGGGTTTGAAAGCGGTTTTATCTGTATAACCATTATAACCAAACATTAAACTATAACCAAATGGGCCAGGCTTCTACGCTGTAATAGCCATATAAAATGCTTACAGAATAAACTATGAAATTAAGATTAGGAATGATAGGTGGCGGACAAGGCGCTTTTATTGGCGCTGTACACCGTATTGCCGCCTATATGGATGGTGATTATGAATTGGTATGCGGTGCTTTTAGCAGCAATGCCAAAAAATCTAAAGAAAGTGGTGTAGCGTTGGGTTTGTCGGCTGATAGGTCTTATGCATCATACCAGAACTGATTGAAAAAGAAAAACAATTACCTGCAGACAAACGCGTACAGGTAATAAGTATAGTAACCCCAAACCACGTACATTTTGGCCCAACAAAAATGGCCTTAGAAAATGGTTTCCACGTAGTGCTGGATAAACCCATGACCTTTTCGCTGGCCGAAGCTAAGGTGTTGGAGCAGGTGGTAAGATCAAGCGGTAAGCTGTTTTGTTTAACACATACTTATACAGGCTACCCAATGGTTAAAGAAGCCAAACAACTGGTTAAAGCGGGTAAAATTGGTAAAGTGCGTAAAATATATGTAGAGTATCCGCAAGGCTGGTTAAGCACCTTCCTTGAAGGAGAAGACAATAAACAAGCCTCATGGCGTACCGATCCGGGTAAAAGTGGTATTGCGGGAGCTATGGGCGATATTGGTACCCACGCCTTTAACCTGATGGAATATGTTACCGGTTTGCAGGTTACTCAATTATGTGCAGATATTAATATTGTTGTTGAAGGCCGTAAGCTGGATGACGACGGCGCGGTATTGATAAAACTAAACAATGGCGCAAGTGCGGTACTAACCGCCACCCAAATAGCAAGCGGCGAAGAAAATAATGTAAAGATCCGGGTATACGGCGAACTGGGCAGCCTTGAATGGCAGCAATGGGATGCCAACACGCTTATTGTTAAAATGATAGGCGAACCATGGCAGATCTACCGTACAGGTTCGCGTTATTTAACTTCGTACGCTACACATAACACCCGTACCCCGGGCGGCCACCCCGAAGGTTACCTCGAAGCATTTGCTAACCTGTACCATAACTTCGCGATGTGTGTAAAGGCTGATGTTGAAGGCACACAAGCATCGCCTGAAGCGCATGATTACCCCGGTATAGAAGAGGGGGTAAGAGGTATGGCATTTATTGAAAATGTAATAGCCTCTGGTAAATCAGATATTAAGTGGACTAAATTCAACGTATAAACTATATGAAAACAATAAAAGGCCCCGGTATTTTTTTAGCACAATTTTTAGGCGATACCGCACCGTTTAACACTTTAAACGACATTTGTAAATGGTCGGCAGGTTTAGGTTTTAAAGGTGTGCAAATACCAAGCTGGGCAACCAGTTATTTCGACCTGCAAAAAGCTGCCGAAAGTAAAACCTATGCCGATGAAATAAAAGGCACTGTAAACAGCCATGGCTTAGAAATTACCGAACTATCTACCCACTTGCAAGGTCAGTTAGTAGCGGTTAACCCCGCTTACGATTCGTTGTTTGATGCTTTTGCACCAGCCGAGGTTCATGGCAACCCAAAGGCACGCCAGAGTGGGCCGTACAGCAATTAAAATATGCGGCTAAAGCATCGCAAAACTTAGGGTTAACAGAGCACGCTACTTTTAGCGGCGCTTTGCTATGGCCCATGGTTTATCCATGGCCCCAACGCCCTGCAGGGGTAGTAGAAACCGGCTTTAAAGAATTGGCTAAACGGTGGCTGCCGATACTGGATATATTTGACGAAAACGGTGTAGACCTTTGCTACGAGGTACACCCCGGCGAGGACCTGCACGACGGTATTAGCTATGAGATGTTTTTGAAGGAAGTGAATAACCATAAACGCGCTAACCTGCTTTATGATCCGTCGCACTTTGTATTACAGTGTTTGGATTATTTGGAGTATATTGATATTTATCATGAGCGGATTAAAATGTTCCACGTTAAAGATGCCGAGTTTAACCCTACGGGTAGACAGGGTGTTTATGGCGGCTACCAAAACTGGGTTGAGCGCGCGGGCCGTTTCCGCAGCTTAGGCGATGGGCAGGTTGATTTTAAAGGGATATTCAGCAAAATGGCACAATATAACTTCAGCGGATGGGCCGTGATGGAGTGGGAATGTGCCCTGAAGCACCCTGAGGATGGCGCAAAAGAAGGTGCTATATTTATTAAAGACCATATCATCCGCGTAACAGAGAAGGCGTTTGATGATTTCGCAGCAGCAGGATCTGACGAAGCATTTAACCGTAGCCTGTTAGGTATTTAAAGAGAAGAAGAACAAAACCAATTAACTAAAAATAAACTTAAACAAAAACGCAATGCAAATTAATCGTACACAACTATTCAGGGCAAGTTGCTTGTCGCTGTTGGTTACATCACTGTCGTTTGGTATCCGTGCGGGTATCCTTGGCGATCTGGGTGTTCAATTCAATTTAGATAAAACGCAGCTTGCAGCTATTACTGCAACGGCTTTTTACGGCTTCCCTATAGCTGTAGTGGTAGGCGGTTTTATTGTTGATATCATCGGCATGAAACGCCTGTTGGTGTTGGCATTCATTTTCCACCGGCCGGTATCCTGTTAACAGTTTTCGCCAGCGGTTTCTGGACATTGTATATCTCAACCCTGTTAGTTGGTTTAGCCAACGGTACCGTTGAGGCTGCATGTAACCCATTAGTTGCCAGTTTGTATACAGAAGAAAAAACAACCAAACTTAACCACTTCCACTTATGGTTCCCGTGGGGATAGTTATAGGTACTTTAATTGTAACCCTGTTTAATAAATTGGGCCTGGGTTGGCAGGTACAAGTAGGTGTAATGCTTATCCCGACTGTAATTTACGGTTACCTGTTCTCTAAACTTGATTTTCCGGTTACAGAGCGTGTGGCATCAGGTGTATCAACTGCCGGTATGTATAAGGCATTGTTAAACCCGTTATTCATCTTCATGTTCATTTGCATGTTCGGTACAGCTATAACCGAGCTTTTTACAGGCCAATGGATTGACGTATTGCTAAAAACGTAACAGAAAACGCTTTGTTGCTATTAACCTTAGAAACCGGAATAATGGTGCTGGGCCGTGCATTTGCCAAGCCAGTGCTTAAATTAGTTACCCCACAAACAGTATTGTTGATATCAGCAATTTTGGCCTCGCTAGGCTTATATATGTTAAGCCACTTAACAGGCGCTGCTGTATTTGGTGGCGCTATTGTATTTGGTATGGGTGTATGTTTCTTCTGGCCAACCATGTTAGGCTTTGTTAACACCAATATGCCTGCTACAGGCGCGTTAGGTTTAAATCTGATGGGCGGCGCAGGTATGTTCGCGGTATCAATATATACTATATTTATGGGTGGATTTTATGATAGAATTGTTGCCGAAGCTGGTGGCAATACCACCTCTGCAGGTATACGGGTATTAGACGCTACCTTGGTTATCCCTTTGGCGTTAATAGTAGCTTTTGCAGGTTTGGTGCTTTATATGAAGGGCAAAAGCAAAAAGATGCTGCCGCAGTACAAGTATAAATCATATTAAAACATTATATTAAATAGCGATGGGTTTAAACCCATCGCTATTTTTTTTATAGTTAAATTGTTTGTTACAACCATAAATCATCCGCATATATTATTACTTTTAGCTTTCGCTTTAAAACCAACTATAAATTATATAAATGAATACAACTATTAAAATCAAGCTATCGGTAATGATGTTCCTGCAGTTTTTTATCTGGGGGGATGGTATGTTACCATGGGGCCGTTTGCCGGCACTAATCTGCATGCTACCGGCGCACAAACCGGCGCACTTTATTCAACACAATCATGGGGAGCTATTATAGCGCCATTTATTGTTGGTTTAATTGCCGACAGGTATTTTAACGCTGAAAGAATATTAGGCGTATTACATATCATCGGCGCCATATTAATGTACCAATGTTACGCGGCTGTTGATATTTCTGCATTCTATCCCTATGTATTAGGTTATATGATATTATATATGCCAACGCTGGCATTGGTAAACTCGGTTTCGTTTAGCCAGATGAAGGATCCCGAAAAAGAATTTTCCGTTATCCGTGTTTGGGGTACAATAGGTTGGATAGTAGCGGGTTTAGCTATCAGCTTCTTGTTCCATTGGGATGCTGCCGAAAATGTATCAAAAGGTTTCTTAAAGTATACCTTCCTGATGTCGAGCATCGCTTCGGTAGTATTAGGCTTATTTAGCTTTACCTTACCTGCAACGCCACCTAAGCCAGCGTCTGAAAAGAAAGGCTTAGCACAAATATTAGGTTTAGATGCGCTTGGATTATTAAAGGACAGAAACTTCCCGGTATTTTTTATCGCATCAATCTTGATCTGTATCCCATTGGCTTTCTATTACCAAAATGCTAACAGCTTTTTAACAGAAATTAAAGTAGATAACCCAACAGGTAAAATGACCATAGGCCGTGTGTCGGAAGTGGCATTTTTATTGGCTCTGCCAATCTTCTTCAAACGTTTTGGTTTTAAATGGACTATTTTAGTGGGTATGCTGGCGTGGGCATTACGTTATGTGATGTTTGCTTATGGCAATGCCGGCGAATTAAGCTTTCTGTTGATAATCGGTATCGCCTTACATGGTGTATGTTATGATTTCTTCTTTGTATCGGGCCAAATTTATACCGACTCTAAAGCCGGGCCGCAGATTAAAAGCGCAGCACAGGGGGTAATAACACTGGCTACGTATGGTGTAGGGATGTTGATCGGTTTTTATATCGCCGGTCTGATATCTGATGCTTACAATGCAGGCGGTATTCACGATTGGAAAATGATATGGCTGATACCGGCAGGTATTGCTGCCGCTGTAATGCTATTGTTTATGGTTGCCTTTAATGATAAGAGCAAGACTGAAGTTAAGGTCTAACTAAACAGATACTTATTTTTGAAATAGCGGTGGGCGTTAAACCCATCGCTATTTTTTTGTCTATAAGGTAAATCAATAACAAGATATTACTATTTTTAGCCAACTAAATACTAACTATAAATTTAAAATGACAACAAGAAGAACGTTCTTAACGCAGGCCGGCCTGCTATCGGCAGGGGTAATGATAGCGCCGCATTTGCTATATGCAAAGCCAATAAAAAATGTGGGCCTGCAATTGTATAGCTTGCGCGACCAATTGCCTAAAGATGTAAGCGGCGTTATTGCCAAAGTTGCAGCAGCCGGCTACAAAGAGGTTGAGCCTTATGGTTACAGCAAAAAGGCGGTTTCTGGGGATTAGACCCTAAAGCGTTCAGCGACTTGCTAAAACAAAATGGCTTAACTACGCCAAGTGCGCATTATGACATGAACCAATTTTTAGGTTCTGGTAAAACCGAAAATTTTGACGCGTATATTGAGGCGGCGCATGCTACCGGCCAAAGTCATATCATTATCCCATCAATAAATGGTGAGTATATTAAAACAGTTGACGAGTGTAAAGCCGTTGCCGATAAAATGAACCAGGCTGCCGAGATCTGCAAAAAGAATGGCTTAAAATTGGGATATCATAACCACAATTTCGAGTGGAGACGAATTGGGGACACTACTTTTTACGATACCATTCTTGACAATACGGACCCTAAACTGGTTGCTATGGAGATGGATATTTATTGGGTAGTACGTTCAGGTAACGATCCGTTAGAACTGTTTGCTAAACACCCCGGCCGTTTTGAGTTTGTACACGTTAAGGATATGGACAAAGCTAAATCTAACTTAAACACCGAGATAGGTTCAGGTTCTATTGACTTCGTTAAAATATTAGCCAAAGCAAAACAAGGCGGCGTTAAACATTTTATTGTTGAGCAGGAAAACTATACTAATATCGATCCTTACGTAAGTATAGCGCAAAGCGCTAAGTATGTAAGTACGCAGATTAGTATATAAGCTTACAACCCTAATTCCCGATTGTCATTTCGACCAACGGGAGAAATCTTATACGCCGCGCTATGTAGCTCGTATAAGATTTCTCACTCGTTCCTCGTTTCGAAATGACAATCCTTTTTAAAGACATTTTGTTGTTTTGAATGATCACCATAACCAACATCCAAAAACCTTTAACAAAGGCAAAGCAAATCAGGTAAACGCTGTCAACGGTATCGACCTGACCATTGCCGATGAAGAGTTTTTGGTAATTGTCGGGTCAAATGGATCAGGCAAAACAACTTTGCTTAACCTGATATCAGGAAGTATACTGCCAACCTCAGGCACCATCACCATTGATAATGACGATGTAACCAAACTGGCCGATTACCAACGTAGTAAATGGATAGCCCGTGTGTTTCAAAACCCAATAAACGGCACCGCGTCAGAATTAAGCATTCTGGACAATTTCCGCCTGGCAGCTATCCGCACTAAAGCGAAAGGATTAAGCATCGGCATTAACGATGCATTTAAAAGCGCTGTAAAGGAGAAAATTGCCACACTGGGCCTCGGCCTCGAAAATAAAATTGAGCAGCCCATGGGTACGCTCTCGGGCGGACAGCGCCAAGCGTTAACCCTATTAATGAGCGTAATGGACGATTGTAAGATCTTGCTGCTTGACGAACCCACCGCTGCACTCGATCCCAGATCCGCAGAAATAGTGATGCGCACTGCTGATAAACTGTCCGCAGATTTTAAACTGACCACAATTTTAGTCACCCATAATTTAAAAGATGCCTACAATTTTGGAACACGCATAATCCAAATGAGTGAGGGAGTGATTATTAAAGATATAGACACTGCACAAAAGCAAAAACTGAAGCAGAATGATCTGTTTGAGTGGTTTGGGTAAAGCCCGAACCGTCATGCCGAACTTGTTTCGGCATCCCACACGCTAAGTAAACACTCTGTTAATCACCTGTCCTGTGAGATCCTGAAACAAGTTCAGGATGACCTTATTTTAGTTTGGCAAACTTATTGTATTCAATCCATCACTATGATGAACAACAATAACAACTTCCAGAATATATTTGATGCGTACCAACTGGTGAGTGGTGCAAAGATCAAAGGTAAAAAAGATGATGAAATGTTTGAACTTGGCGAATATGACGCTAACAAACGCGGCTATACGGTATACCCAATAGACAATGGTGTACGCTATGACGACTTCGCAGTTGTAGTAGCCGAAATAGAACTAAAGAATAATTTTCTGATAGAGATAGTGAAAGTAAATACGGCACTCGCTGCGTAAATAGAAAAGGGCCGGTTTGATGTTTTCAAACGGCCCTTTGTTTTGCTGTAAGCAGTTACTTCTTATAGCTGATCTTATAGATATTTCCTTTATTATCATCGGTTACATAAATAGAACCATCCGGGCCTTGTGCCAAGCCGGTGGGGCGGTGTACCGCGGCACCCGATGCTTTTTGCTCGGCTGTGCCGGCAAATCCATCAGCAAACACTTCCCATTTACCATCGGGCCTGCCATTTTTAAACGGCTGGAAAACTACGCAGTAACCTGCCTGTGGCAGCGGTGCACGGTTCCATGAACCATGAAAGGCTATGAATGCTCCGTTTTTATATTTAGCTGGGAACTGGCTGCCCGTATAAAACAACAAAGCATCGGGTGCAAAGTGGCCGGGGTAGGCTGCAACCGGGTTAATATATTTCGGGTCGGCAGCCTTTTCTCCGTCGCCACCATATTCTGGTCCCATCATATTTTTATTTTTTTGCCAATCATAATAAACATACGGCCAGCCCGCGTCGTCACCTTGTTTTAAAGCAAACATACATTCGGCAGGCAGCTCGGCAGATTGCTGGGCGGTATAAAGTTTAGGATACAAGTCATGCAGCGCATCCCGGCCATGCTGCATTACAAAAAGCTGGTCGGCCTGGTTGTTCCATGATATACCTACAACGTTACGTAAACCACGCGCATAATGCACACCCTCCGCATAGCTTTGGTTTAGTTTGTCGGTTTTAAACTGCCATATACCGCCGGCCGAATCAAGCAAAGGACAACCCGTATGGTTTTTATCTTTCTCGGTACAAATATTACTTGGCGCGCCAATGTTAACGTAAATATTACCTTTCCCGTCCAACGCAATGGCTTTAGGCTGGTGCCAGTCTATATCAACAAGCCCCTTAACAATAAGCTCAGGCTTTGTTGAATCGATAACCTGGTTGTTTCCATCAAGCTTATAACGGTAAACACCTCCTTTATAGCTGGCAAATAAATAGCCCCCGCCGATAGCTATGCCGGTACCGCCATAATCGCCAAAGCTGGTTTTAACGGTTGCCTGATTGTTTTCTTCATGCAGTACAATTATACCTTTTGATTTGCGCGTACTGGCCATATGTACATATATATCATGCTGAGGGGTGACTACCAGATGGCGGGTGCTGCCCGGGTTCTCGGCAATTACTGTCGCTGTAAAGCCTTGCGGAAGCGTTAAGCCGGCATCTGCAGGTTTATTTTTTGCCGCATTTAATACTACAATTCCGGCTACAGCACGGTAGCAATAGCTGGAATATCTTTCTATTTTTCATGAGTTGTTTAGTTTATCTACCAAAAATAACATAATAATTTTTAAGGCTGATAACCAAATTTAATATTAAGAGGGCTTTCATAATCTGTTCAAATTTTATTTATGTAAAATTATATTCTTATTATGTGTAAATAAACAATATTAAATTTCTTTTTTGATAAAGTAATCAGTTTATCCGGTAAGGTTGTTTAATCGGTAGATTAAACCCTGCTCATTATTCATCGTCATAGCTATATACAAAAACAAAGAATATGAAAAAGGTAGCTTTAATATCAGCAATAGCATTAAGTGGTTTATTTTATAGCAACGCAAATGCACAATTATTACAAATAGGATTACATTTAGGCGGAGGGCGCCCCGTGGTAGAGGCAGCATTAGTAACACCATCAGTAGCGGTTAGTTACAGTAATGCCGACCAGTATTATTATATGCCGGAGGTTGATGCTTATTACAGCCCTTACGAAAGGGTATATTATTATAACGAAGGCGGAAGATGGGTATCAAACGCTTACTTACCCGGCGAGTACCGCAATTACGACTGGAGAACCGCCCGTCGTTACGAAGTGCGCGCACACCGCCCATATTTAAACGCAGATGTATATCGCGAAAAATACAGAGGTTATGCACGTGACTGGAACCGTAGGGATGATAGGTTTGATAACCGTAGAGATGAAAGATTTGACAATCGTAACGACCGCAGGGATGACAGGTTTGATAACCGTAACGACCGCAGGGATGATGGCCCGCGCTTTGTAAGACCTAATGAGTATCGTGGAGCCGAACACGCTGATAACCGTGGTTGGAATAACGGAAACAGGAGAGATGACAGGAATGATCATGGACAAGGTAACTATAACCAGCAACCACAACAAAACTGGCCATCACAACCTTCGAGAAATGATAATAATGGCCAGCAACAAGGCAGGGGACAAGGTGGTTATAACCAACCTTCTCAACAACAACCTCAAAACCAACCATCACGTCAAAATGGTGGTGGTCAGCAAAGAGGCAACGGTAACTCAGGCAATCGTTTTGCCTACAACGGTCAAAACGGCCGGGGGCAGAGGGTTCTAATATAATTTCCTCCATCATATATTATAAAGCAAAAAGCCACCGTAAGGTGGCTTTTTGCTTTATATCCTGCTTGTCATTCTGATTTTATCATAGAAATCAGGATGACAACTGGTTTTTAATAGCTGCTCGCCTCATCCAGCAACGCGATAGCCTTCTCACTCAAATTTAAATGTACCGCCTGCGTAGTATCATGCAATTGCTTAACCGATGTAGCGCTGGCGATAGGCGCTGTGATACCCGGCCTGGCAATTACCCGGGCTATGGCCACACTTGCAGGAGTGGTTTTGTATTGAGCGGCCACTTCATCAAGTGCAGCTAAAATTTTAAAGCCACGTGGGTTTAAATATTTTTAACGCCACCGCCTCGTGCGCTTTTTGAAAGGTCAGCTTCCGATCTGTATTTGCCGGTTAAAAATCCGCTGGCAAGCGAATAAAAGTTATCACGCCTATATGATTTTCAACACAAAGTGGCTCCAACTCTTTTTCGTAGCCCTCGCGGTCGAACAAATTGTATTCGGGTTGCAGGGTTTCATAGCGGGCAAGGCCATTGGCTTTGCTTACTTCCGGGGACTCTTTAAGGCGTGCCGCACTATAGTTTGATGCGCCTATGGCTCTTACCTTGCCTTGTTTTATCAGGTCGGTATAGGTGGCTAAGGTTTCTTCAAATGGTGTGCCCTTATCATCATCGTGGGATTGATAGAGATCGATATAGTCAGTCTGTAAACGCATTAATGAATCCTCCACCGCTTTGGTAATATAAGCTCTGGAAAGTCCATGCTTACCTTCGCCCATGGGTTTGCCAACTTTGGTAGCGATGATCACCTTATCGCGCTTGCCTGATTTTTTCAACCAGTTGCCAATAATGGTTTCAGATTCGCCGCCTTTATTGCCCGGTACCCATTTGGAATAAACATCGGCTGTATCAATAAATTCAAGTCCTGAGTCTGTAAAAGCATCCAACAACTCAAAAGATTGTTTTTCATCAGCCGTCCAGCCAAACACATTTCCGCCAAAACAAAACGGGCTTACCATAATGTCCGATTGGCCTAATTCTCTTTTATTCATATATGTTATTAGGTGTGCAATTTCGCAATTTGTTCGGCCATTTCATCAACCCAACCAAAAAGATATGGTTCTGTACCGGCAATTTTATGCCAGTTACCGTTTTGGTCGGGCGCTATTACCAAATGCAGGGTGTCATCTATCGCATCAAACTGGTAGGCGTTTTTATATCCGCTGTGAGTTACGTGTTGTATTATCCCGTTAACCGGTCCATCTGTACCGGTTAGGGTAGCGTTAAATTGTTGTTCCATAATAATTGAACAGCAATTTTAGGGTTGTGTTTTTATATCTTTACCGACATGGAGCCAGTAAAGCCCGATACCCAGATACTGATTGATATCGTAAAAACCAGAATGCCTTTTGGCAAGTACAAGGGCACGCTGATATGCGACCTGCCTGCTTATTACCCAGGTGGATGAAGAGCAAAGGCTTCCCGCCGGGTAAAATGGGTATGATGTTATCTACTACATTCGAGATTAAAACCAACGGACTAAACAGCATCTTGCTTAAAGTTAAAAATGTTGTTAATGCCCAAAGGTAAATGACGGCAGTATGACCATCCGCAAAGCCCGGGGCTGCGTATATTTGATAAAACCGTAATAGATCATGAAAAATTCAATTCTGTATATTTTATTTAGCCGGCCATATTTGGCTGTGCTAATGGGCAAAACAGGCCCGGCGACATGGAGATTGTAAGCGTGCCTAAACCAAAAGCCGGCCGGGCAGTGGCTACATTTGGCGGCGGGTGTTTTTGGGCGATGAGCGAAGCGTTATCTGAACTAAAAGGGGTAGACCAGGTAGTATCAGGCTTTGCCGGGGCACTACTAAAAACCCAACTTACGAAGATGTTTGCACCCGCACTACCGGCCACGCCGAAGTTGTGCAGGTTTACTATGATCCAAAAGTTATCAGCTATGAAAAGCTTGCCGAGGCTTTCTTTTACGCGCATAACCCAACCGAGCTGAATTACCGGGGCCTGATGAGGGTACCGATTACCGCTCGATAGCGTTTTACCGCACACCCGAAGAGAAAGCAACCTTACAAAGCCTGATCAAAACCATCAACGTCAAAGCATTACAAGGGTGCTATTGTTACCCGCCGTTGAGCCATTTAAGGTGTTTTATGCTGCTGAAAAGTATCACCAGGATATTACCGGGCGCATCCGTCTGCAGGTTATATCCAGTCGGTTTCAGTACCAAAGGTTATGAAAATGCGTGCTATGGAAAAGGCATTTTTAAAGCCAGAGTTTCAGAAATAGAAGATATCGGTACAAACAAAAGCCATCTTGCAAAATAAAGTAAGGTGGCTTTTTTGTTTGGTAATCTTGCAAATATTTGCTTAATATTTTTATCTTCACGCTATAAACCAAAAGCCTGAACACAATAATGAAACATTTCAGGCGCTGTTAATTGTTTTAGTCCTTCGGATAGATGCGACGGCGCAGGCTACTTACACTATCAGCGGAATTGTAAAAACACCAAAGGCGAAAAGATCCAATCGACGCGTTGCTGGTATTTATTACCGGTACCCAAAAATGACAATGACCCTCATGCCGACGGTGGTTTTACCTTTAAAGGTATAATACCGGGTAACTACTTTGGTGCGCCGGTAGTGTAAACATGTTTGGGTTTTTATAGCGCCCGAAGCCAAATACGGTAACTGGTCTAAAGATAACGCTTCGGTAATCGCCGCACCCGCCGGTTATGGTTGCCGAAATGGCCGGCAAATTGCGAAATTGCACGCTTAAAATCATATCGAATGTTTTGCCCATTAGGCACTTCGTAAGTTATGGTAAGGCTAAATGTTATTGGCAGAAATGAATGATTTTCCTGATCTATTACTGTTTATCAAATCTTTTGCAGCCCTGTTGGATGGTTTTACAGACTCAGGACTTTTGGGCATTGATACAGCATGTTTATTCCAAATGGATGCTGTTTAGTCCAATAAAGGCGGCGAATGTAGTAGATAACATCATACCCATTTTACTGGTTGAAAAAATCAGGCAAGCGCGATAGGTGATCATCGCTACCAAAGTTGGCAAACCCATGGGCGAGGTAGCATGGACTTTCCGAGCTTATATTACCAAAGCGATTGGAGGATTCATTAATGCGTTTACAGACTGACTATATCGATCTATCAATCCCACGATGATGATAAGGGGCACACCATTTGAAGAAACCTTAGCCACCTATACCGACCTGATAAAGTAAAGGCAAGGTAAGAGCCATAGGCGCATCAAACTATAGTGCGGCACGCCTTAAGAGTCCTGGAAGTAAGCAAAATAATGGCCTTGCCCGCTATGAAACCCTGCAACCCGAATACAATTTGTTCGACCGGGCGGCTGATAACTAATCGCGGTTGTTGGATGCTGAAACTCAGAGACTAATTGTTAACCGTGTTTATTGGTGCCGGGCAATAAACGGCAATCTAACTCGTATTGACTTACGGCTGGTTGAAAAGATCGGGCGGCTTTGATAAAAAGAACGTCATCGCACAAGTTGGCAGAGCCCATGAGAGCAGCATGGACTTTCAGGCTAGCGGTGAATACATTAACAGGCTTTGACTATATCATTCTATCAGGCACCTGACGCCAGCCTGTCCGACCTGACAAACTGGTGCAGGCAAACCGCAGGCACATCAGCCTGGTGCGGCATAAGAATGAGTAAGCAAAAACCAATGACTTTATCGAACAATTCGTGCGAAGGCCCAGCGGAGCCACTGTGTTGAAGGCGTGATGCGTGATTTGTTCGGCAAGCCAGATCGGCTTACGGTACGATGACGTGTTGAAGCCCGCATGACTTTAAAACACAACGCCAATGACCTTCCTCCGCCACAATCTGACCGCCAACTAGTCAGGCCGGCTATCGCTGGGCATTATTTATCTGTGAACGGCAGTAAAAACCGGTTGTCGTCGGTTTCTGTGTTAAGATCAGAGATGACAAGCAATATAACAAGCGCCGCCTTACGTTGACTTTATATATGATGGAGAAACTGTGCCCTGGTCGCCCGCTACTGACACCATGATTAATTTGTCCCCTGCCTTTATTATCATTTCTCGAAGACCAATGCAACCTGCATTTTCTGTTGCGTGATTATATTGCGTCATGATCTCTGTTTCCTAATTAACCTCACAGACCAAGCCTTGCGTTAAATTCCGGTTTATCGAAATAAATTGCATTCGTCACATTGTCAAATCTTCATCTCTACGGTATCAACATTCCACTTCTGGCATTTTCGTGCTATACTGCGTTATGAGACGATAGCGCGCACTCGATTCTCCGGTCATCGATTGCGTACTCACTCCGGGTAAGCGATAAGCCCGTTTGACCATCTTCC
>NZ_JABFCR010000053.1:0-23211 GCF_013087555.1 Mucilaginibacter humi | reverse complement strand
TCCACGACCAGTAAAGGCGTCTTCTCTTAAACCGCCCGCATATTTAATAAGTTTTGAAATGGTAAGGCCGTCCTGTAATTCAAATTCCCCCGGTCTGAATACTGCACCGGTTATTACAACCCTGTTTTCATATCTATCCAATATTCTTGAAACTGTGTATTTATCGCCGCGTAATGGCGTGTATTTGTTATAATCTGTTTCAATTATATCTTTAAACCGATGTTGTCTGTCACTAACCTGATCTACCTTAATACGGGCAGTGTAGGCCTGATCTGTAAACCCGCCGCTATAGTTTATAATATCCTGTAACTTTTCACCGGGTAAGGTTTCAAATATAGCAGGGATCTTTACTTCGCCCTTTAACTCAACATGAATACCATATGGCGGGACACGAACAATATCCTGATCACGTAAAACTATATTACCTTTTCTGTTTCCGCTTACAATAAAATCATACAGATCAAGCTTGCTGACAACTTTATTATTTCTTATAATTTCTATTTTTCTGAAGGAGCCTATATCATTAGGCCCTCCAGCGGAAAACAAGGCGTCAAATGCTGTTGATAATGAGGATAATGAATATGTACCCGGTTTAACCAATTCGCCTTGTAAAATTACATTTATAGTCCTGATATCACCCAAGGTAACTTGTACAGATGTCCCCCTATCAATGGCATAATTATTTGCTGCTAACCGGCTTTTTATAGCTAAAGTAGCTTGTTCAATGGTCTTCCCGGCGACATTTAATACACCAACACCGGGTATATTAATATTCCCTTCGGGCGATACTGTAAGTTGCCAGTCAGCTACTGAGTTTCCGTAAACGCTTATATGAAGCTTATCATCCGGGCCAACAATATAATTTACCGGTGTTGCTAACTTTAGGTTAGGCTGAAAAGTATTTGCTTTACTATTTCTAAAGAGGCTGGCTCCAAATATTTTAGATTGATTGGTAAATAATGGCACTTTGTTATCCTGCGTATCATTATCTTGTAATGCGTTTACCTTACGTGATGATTGATTACCAGAAGTGTCTATAGCTGTATTACTGCCGTCTTTTTTGCGTAAGTCAGCTATTCTTGTTTGTAAACGTTGTGCCCGGGCGGCAGACAACCCTCTGCTTTGGGCCATTTGTAATAATTGCGCATCGTTTAAACCTTGCGATTGCGCATTTTGCATTACTGCTTTTAGCTGTGCGTCTGAGTAATCATCAACATTAAAATTTGATAAATTTTGTGGGAGTGACTGGGCAAAGGCTGAAAATCCTACAAGGCTGAAAGTAACAACCAGTATAGATATGTAGATTTTTAATTTATTCATTATATTATGATAATTGCAGTTGTTTAAAACCCCAAACCGCAATTTTGTTATTAATAAATTTACTGCAATAATAAGCAAATTTAATTATTAGCGGCTATTCAAACTGCTGCTTCAGTACACTTATGATACATTACCACTCTGTGTTATTATTAGGAAATGTATTTATGGCAAGACTATAACATTAAGAGTTATTTTTAGTTTTATATTTCCTTAAAATTATATCGCATGTTTTTCAAGGAAATCGTTATAGGCTAATTTAATACCCGTTTGCAAGTTAATGGTGTGTTTCCATCCTTTACTATGTAATTTACTCACATCCATTAATTTACGCGGCGTACCATCAGGCTTACTTATATCGAAATTTATTTCGCCGGTATAGCCAACAATATTTTGACTAACAAGGCCAACTCTTTGATTGATAAATCTTCGCCGGTACCAACGTTTACAAGCCCTCCCTCGTCATAGTTTTGCATTAGGTAATAACAGGCATCCGCCAAATCATCTGCAAACAAAAATTCGCGCTTTGGAGTCCCTGTGCCCCAAATAGTCACATCCTTAGCATTTTGTTGTTTGGCCTCATGGAACTTCCGTATCAAAGCAGGTAACACGTGCGAGTTTTGTGGATGATAATTGTCATTATATCCATACAAGTTAGTTGGCATTACAGATATATAATTACAACCATACTGCGCTCTATAAGCGTCACACATTTTTATCCCTGCTATCTTTGCAATTGCATAAGGCTCATTGGTTTCTTCAAGTAAGCCCGTTAATAAATATTCTTCTTTAAGTGGCTGTGGTGCCATTTTGGGATAAATGCAACTTGAGCCCAAAAACATTAACTTCTTAACCCCGTTTACATATGATGAATGAATAACATTATTCTGGATCTGTAAATTATCATATAAAAACTCTGCTCTGTAAGTGTTGTTAGCTATAATTCCGCCAACCTTTGCAGCTGCTAAAAATACATAATCAGGTTTTTCGTTTTTAAAAAAATCTGCAACCTGCTGTTGGTTTCGCAAATCCAGTTCTGCCGATACCCGGGTAATTATATTGGTAAACCCCTCTTTTTCCAGTTTACGATAAATGGCCGAACCAACCATACCCCTATGACCTGCAATGTATATTTTGGAATGCTTTTCCATTATTGATTATATTTAAAAGTTTCTTTTGTAAACAACCCTGTCTTTGAGTTATATATTATCTTAAAATGCTTTTTCATCGCCTTTTATTACATTCCAAAAAGTAAGAAATATAATTTTCAGGTCAAGTAAAAACGACCAGTTTTCGGGTACCATACATCTGCTTCTACCCGTTGAAGCATATCTTCGGTAGTTTTAGTTTCACCTCTAAAGCCATTAATTTGTGCCCACCCTGTTATACCCGGCTTTAAAAAATGGCGCACCATAAATTTATCAATCAGTTGTGAATATTGTTTAGTATGGCTTATCATATGTGGCCTTGGCCCTACTACAGACATATTACCTATCAGCGTATTAAAAAACTGTGGAAATTCATCTAAACTTGTTTTACGGATAAATGCTCCGATAGGTGTAATTCGCGAGTCTCCTCTTTTTGCCTGTTGTTTATCAGAATCATTATTAACACGCATGCTTCTAAACTTATAACATTTAAAAGGTTTATTGTCTTTACCCGAACGTGTTTGCACAAAAACACTGGCCCACGCGATTGTAATTTTATAATAACAGCCAATATTGGGAAAAGCCAACTAAATATAAATATGATAACAAACAATGAAAATACGATATCAAATACACGTTTAACTAACCTGTTAGCTATACTTTCCAATGGTTCCTGTCTTACTGAGATGATTGGGATGTGATCAAAATTTTGCACAAACATTGACCTTTTAGGATTAATATAATATTCAGGAATTATTTTAAAACGTATTAAATGTTTATCTGCTTCTGTCATTAACTGTTCTATACGGTTAGTTTGAGAAATTGGCAATGCGCAAAATATTTCATCTACGCCGTTTTCAAGTACATAGTCAATACAATCATCTATACTACCTAAATATAAGCCTATAGCCGGAATGCGCGATGCTTTGTCATCAAAAAAGCCTAACACTTTGTATCCACTATGTTTATTCTCTTCAAAGTATTCAAAAATATTCATGCCTATTGGCCCGGATCAACAATAATTATATTCCGGGAGTCCATCAATAAGTTTCTTTTACTCTTTCTGATAAGCAGGAATATAAACTTCCATGATCCAACTAAAAAACCAAATAGTATAACAGAATAAAGTAAATACCCCCTTGTGATTAAATAGAACCTGGCGCCTATTATAATTATGATGAAAGATATTAATGATATAAATAACAGGTAGGTTTTAAAAAAACCCTGATAGGTACGTATAGAATCTTTATTTAGTACACGTTCATATAACCCCGTAAGATTTGTTGATAATACCCAAATAAGGTTGAACAGCATTATTATAGGCAAATATTTATTGGTTGTTATCTGTAATCCGGGCCCATCAACTATTAAATAAGCTATAAGCATGCTTACGTTTAGTAACAAATAATCGATAAACAGATTGAGTATTTTGATAAACGCAGAGTATCTGTAAACCATATTTTCTGTTTATTACTACCTGTTCAGCTTATTAATCTCATCTAATGTAGCCACCGCGCTACCAAACTTGGCAACCACCACCGCAGCTGCGCTATTCGCAAAGTCGCAAGCTTCAGATACAGATAAGCCATTGGCTAATGCAAAAGCTAAAGAAGCAATTACTGTATCGCCGGCACCGGTAACATCAAACACATCAAGTGCTTTAGTTGGTTTTTTTATCAGCTTATTATCATTATAGATAGCTATGCCGTCTTCTGATAGGGTAACAATTACGGTTTGACAAGCCGTTGTATCTGCAATTTTTTTGCAAGCAGCCTCTAAACTAATATCATCTGTAATATTTATGCCTGATGCCAATGAGGCTTCTTTTTTGTTTGGCTTTACCAATGTAACTCCGTAATACTTGGACAGATCCTTATCTTTAGAATCTACAATAGTTATAACATTATTGGCATTACATAGCTCAATTACATTTTTTACCAAATGCGTACTTAACACACCTTTGCAGTAATCAGATAGTATTACAACATCAAGCTCAGCTATCTTAGTTTTTAAAAAACTAAATATCTCATCAGCAATAATATTATTGCAATAAATTTTGTCTTCCTTATCCAGCCGTATTAATTGGTGCCTGTTTACAACTATTCTGGTTTTAATAGTGGTGCGCCGCTCCTTGTCCTTTACCGGCAATAAAAGTAGGGTTTGATCTTTTCAATCTCGTCTGTCACTACGGCTGATATCATCATTACCACTTATGCTAATTATTGAACCCTCACAACCAAAAGCCTGCAAGTTTTTAAGCACATTACCGGCTCCACCTAAGCTATAAGTTTCACCAGATACATCAACAATCTGTACAGGTGCTTCAGGCGAAATACGGTCACATGAACCATTAATATAATGATCCAACATCATATCACCTATTACACAAATTTTTACTTTTTTGTCTGTTTGAAAGTTGAAGAAAGACATTAGTTATGGATAGATTAAATATAAATATCGTTAATTAGGGATAAAACCCTTGCTAAGCCTGCCCCATTGTTCCACCAAAATTCATCGGGAAGGCGGATGGCTCTTCTTGTACTTTAATCCGACCATTTGCCGCTTCATATTTTTCTATATTATCTTCAAGTGCGGTTAACAGCCTTTTGGCATGTTCAGGAGTGATGATTATGCGAGATTTTACTTTTGCCTTAGGTGTTCCCGGCATTATACGGATAAAGTCAAGGACAAATTCCTGGTTGGAATGGGTAATAATTGCAAGATTTGAGTAAGTACCTTCCGCAATTTCTTCAGAAAGCTCAATGTTCAACTGATTTTCGTTTTGTTCTTCCATAGCGCAAAAATAGCAAAAGCCTTCCGTTTTCACGGAAGGCTTGCTAATTATTATTCGCTTAATAAATATTAAGCTTCTACTTCTTCAGCTTTTGAAGCCATCAGGCGGTCAAATTCTTCCTGAGAACCTACACGGATATTTTCATACTCGCGTAAACCTGTTCCGGATGGAATTAAGTGACCAACAATAACGTTTTCTTTCAAGCCAAGCATGCTATCTTTCTTACCAGCGATTGCTGCTTCGTTAAGAACTTTGGTAGTTTCTGGAACGATGCTGCTGATATGAATGATTTAGTACCTAATGAAGCACGGGTAATACCCTGCAACATTGGGCTTGATGTAGCTGCTATAGCATCACGCACTTCAACCAATTTCAAATCTTTACGTTTTAAAATCGAGTTTTCGTCGCGTAACCTGCGTACAGATAGTATCTGGCCTGCTTTTAAGCTGGTTGAATCTCCCGGATCAACAACAACCTTTTTATCAAAGATGTCGTCATTTTCCAGCATGAAATCCCAGCTGTCAACAGCTTCTTTCTCTAAGAAACGGGTATCGCCCGCGTCTTCGATAGCCACTTTCTGCATCATTTGGTGAACAATAACCTCGAAGTGTTTGTCATTGATCTTCACACCTTGTAAACGGTAAACCTCTTGTATACCATTAACCGGTACTCTTGCACAGCAGCAGGGCCTTTAATAGCCGGGATATCAGCAGGAGATATTGAACCATCAGACAATGGCATACCAGCTTTCACAAAGTCATTATCCTGTACCAGGATGTGTTTAGACAATGGAACCGGGTATTTTTAATTTGTCCGTCTTTTGATTCGATAGTGATCTCACGATTACCACGTTTAACACCACCTAATGTTACAACGCCGTCAATCTCAGTTACTACTGCAGGATTTGATGGGTTACGTGCTTCAAATAACTCTGTTACACGTGGTAAACCACCGGTGATATCGCGGGTTTTACCTGTAGAACGAGGTATTTTTGCAATAATCTGTCCTGTTTGCAGTTTCTCTCCTTCATCAACTGCAATGTGGGCTCCTACCGGGATGTTATATCCTTTAATTATGTTTCCTTTATTATCGGTAACTTGTATAACAGGGTTTTTAGTTTTATCCCCGGTATCAATAATTACTTTCTCACGGTGACCGGTTTGCTCGTCAGATTCTTCACGGAAAGTAATTCCCTCTAATACAGCTTCAAACTGTGCCACACCGGCAAACTCTGATATGATAACCGCGTTGTATGGATCCCATGAACAAATACGATCACCTTTTTTGATTTTAGCACCATCTTTAATGTACAGGTATGAGCCGTAAGGAATGTTGTTGGTTACAATAACTTTATTGCTACCTTCTTCAACAATACGGAACTCGCCGGAACGACCTAACACAACGTCAACAGCACCTTCTTCGGCAGTTTGATAAGTTACAGTACGCACGTTTTCAAACTCAATGATACCATCAAATTTAGCGTTGATCTGAGATTCAGCCGCGATGTTTGACGCTGTACCACCCACGTGGAAGGTACGTAACGTTAACTGTGTACCCGGCTCACCGATTGACTGTGCTGCAATTACACCAACAGCTTCACCTTTTTGCACGCGTTTACCGCTTGCCAAGTTACGGCCATAGCATAATGCACAAACACCGCGCTTGCTTTCGCAAGTTAATACCGAACGTATCTCGATACCCTCTAACGGAGAGTTTTCAATGGTTTTACCAATCTCTTCAGTGATATCCTGACCAGCTGACACTAACAACTCGTTAGTAATAGGGTCAAACACATCATGTAAAGATGTACGGCCTAAAATACGATCATACAATGGTTCAACAATATCCTCGTTGTCTTTTAATGCAGTTGTGTAGATACCTCTTAAAGTACCGCAATCAACCATACCAACAATCATATCCTGTGCTACGTCATGTAAACGACGGGTTAAGTAACCAGCATCAGCTGTTTTTAACGCGGTATCCGCCAAACCTTTACGTGCACCGTGAGTAGAGATGAAGTACTCTAATACAGACAAACCTTCTTTAAAGTTTGAAAGGATAGGGTTTTCAATGATCTCGCCACCTGAACCTGATTTTTGCGGCTTAGCCATCAAACCACGCATACCTGCAAGCTGACGGATCTGCTCTTTAGAACCACGTGCTCCGGAATCCAACATCATGTAAACCGAGTTAAAGCCACGGTTATCGTTGCTCAGGATGTCCATCACATTCGCGGTTAAGCGATTGTTGATACGGGTCCAGATATCGATAATTTGGTTGTAACGCTCATTGTTGGTAATAAAGCCCATGTTGTAGTTATTCATAACCTCTTCAACTTGTTTAGAAGCTGTTTCGATCAATGTAACTTTTTCAGCAGGGATATTGATGTCTTTTAAGTTAAATGATAAACCACCACGGAACGCCATTTTAAATCCTAACTCCTTAATATCATCAAGGAACTGGGCGGCGCGTGCCATACCGGTAATTTTTACTACTTCACCAATAATATCACGTAATGATTTTTTGGTTAATAGCTCATTTATATAACCTACCTCGGCTGGTACATGTTGGTTAAACAACACACGGCCTACAGTAGTATCAATAATTTTATTTACAATCTGTCCGTCGCGCTCTTTAACGTTAGTTTTAACTTTAATGAAAGCGTGCAGGTCTAATTTGCGCTCGTTGTAAGCAATAATAACCTCTTCGGCACTGTAGAAAGTTAAACCGCTACCTTTTACAACACGTGTTTCATCAGTTTTACGGCCTTTGGTTATGTAGTACAAACCAAGCACCATGTCTTGTGATGGAACGGTAATAGGTGTTCCGTTAGCAGGGTTTAATATATTGTGCGAAGCAAGCATTAATACCTGAGCTTCTAATATTGCGGCGTTACCAAGTGGTACGTGCACAGCCATCTGGTCACCGTCAAAATCCGCGTTAAAGGCGGTACAGGTTAACGGGTGCAGTTGGATAGCTTTACCTTCAACCAGTTTTGGCTGGAATGATTGTATACCTAACCTGTGTAGCGTAGGTGCACGGTTTAATAATACCGGGTGCCCTTTTAATACGTTTTCTAAGATATCCCAAACTAATGGGTCTTTACGGTCAACTATCTTTTTGGCAGATTTTACTGTTTTAACCACACCACGCTCAATCATCTTGCGAATGATAAATGGTTTAAACAATTCGGCAGCCATATCTTTAGGTAAACCGCACTCATGTAGTTTCAGGTTTGGACCTACAACAATTACAGAACGTGCTGAATAATCCACACGTTTACCTAATAAGTTTTGACGGAAACGGCCTTGTTTACCTTTCAGAATGTCTGAAAGTGATTTCAATGCACGGTTACCTTCAGTTTTTACCGCGTTAACTTTACGTGAGTTATCAAATAACGAATCTACAGCTTCCTGTAACATACGTTTTTCGTTACGTAAAATTACCTCTGGTGCTTTAATCTCGATCAAACGTTTTAAACGGTTGTTACGGATAATTACACGACGGTAAAGGTCATTTAAGTCTGACGTTGCAAAACGGCCACCTTCAAGAGGTACTAACGGGCGCAACTCAGGCGGGATAACCGGAACGATCTTAACGATCATCCACTCAGGGTTATTCTCGATACGTGTTTTTGCACCACGGAAAGCCTCAACAACCTGTAAGCGTTTTAACGCTTCGTTTTTACGTTGTTGTGAAGTTTCGGTAGCTGCCTGGTGGCGTAAGCTAAATGATAATTCGTCAAGATCAATACGTTTCAATAATTCTTCCAAAGCTTCTGCACCCATCTTGGCTACAAATTTCTGTGGATCCTTATCGTCAAGGTATTGGTTCTCTTTCGGAAGGGTATCTAAAATATCCGGTATTCTTCCTCAGTAAGGAAATCCATTTTGTTGATTCCGTCTGCTTCTTTAATACCAGCCGGATAACTACATATCTTTCATAATATATGATTAGATCAAGTCTTTTTGTTGGCAAGCCCAATAAGTAACCAATTTTGTTTGGCAACGAACGGAAATACCAGATGTGAGCAACGGGCACCACCAAATTGATGTGTCCCATACGCTCACGACGTACTTTCTTTTCGGTTACTTCAACACCGCAACGGTCGCACACTATACCCTTGTAACGGATACGTTTGTATTTACCGCAATGGCACTCGTAATCTTTAACCGGACCAAAAATACGCTCGCAAAATAAACCATCACGCTCAGGCTTATACGTCCTGTAGTTAATGGTTTCGGGTTTTAAAACTTCACCACTTGAGCGCTCCAAAATCGCCTCGGGCGAAGCTAAGCTGATGGTGATAGTAGTAAAATTACTTTTGATTTTATTATCCTTTTTGTAAGACATAGTCTCCTTTGTTTTAATTTTTGAATAATTGAATTATTGAATGACTGAATTCATTTTTATTGAAGGGATTGAATCAGTCAATAATTCAATCCCTCAATAATTCAATAATTATTCTAATGTGATATCCAAACCTAAACCTCTTAATTCATGAACCAATACGTTGAAAGATTCCGGAACTGAAGGTGTTGGTAAGTTTTCACCTTTAACAATAGCCTCGTAAGTTTTGGCACGGCCAACAACATCATCCGATTTAACGGTTAATATTTCCTGCAGGATGTTTGATGCACCAAATGCTTCCAGTGCCCAAACCTCCATCTCACCAAAACGCTGACCACCAAACTGAGCTTTACCACCCAACGGTTGTTGTGTAATTAATGAGTATGGACCGATAGAACGCGCGTGCATCTTATCGTCAACCATGTGGCCCAGTTTCAGCATGTAGATAATACCTACAGTAGTTTGCTGATCAAACCTGTCGCCGGTTAAACCATTGTATAAGTAAGTACGGCCTGATTCAGGGATACCAGCTTTTTTAACCCACTCCTCAACTTCTTCATGGCTTGCACCATCAAAAATTGGAGTTGCGAATTTAATGCCCAGTTCCTTACCAGCCCAGCCTAATACAGTTTCATAGATCTGGCCAAGGTTCATACGTGAAGGTACCCCCAGTGGGTTCAACACAATATCAACCGGTGTTCCGTCTTCTAAGAAAGGCATGTCCTCATCACGTACTATACGTGCAACAATACCTTTGTTACCGTGACGGCCCGCCATTTTATCACCCACTTTAAGCTTACGCTTTTTAGCGATGTAAACTTTAGCCATTTGTACGATACCAGAAGGAAGCTCATCACCTACGCTGATAGCAAATTTATCGCGACGGTAAGCACCCAGCTCTTCATTAACCTTAATGTTATAGTTATGAAGCAATAATTTTATCTGATCGTTTTTGTCATCATCAGTTGTCCATTTTGTTGGGTTGATGTTTTCAAACTGTAGCTCAGTTAAAATCTTTTGGGTGAATTTAACACCTTTAGGTACCAATAGCTCTTTGTAAACATTGCTAACACCTTGTGATGTTTTACCGTTAACTATCTCAAATAACTTCTCAATTAAAGTGTTTTTAAGATCTTTTACAGCTTTATCATGTTTAGCATCAAGCTTCTCTATCTGTGCTTTTTCCTCTGCTTTGGTAGTTTTCTTAGCACGAGAGAATAATTTGGTATCAATTACAACACCCGCGATAGACGGCGGAGTTTTTAATGACGCATCTTTAACGTCACCTGCTTTATCACCAAATATGGCACGTAATAGTTTTTCTTCCGGTGAAGGATCTGATTCACCTTTTGGAGTGATCTTACCTATCAGGATATCGCCTTCTTTAACCTCGGCACCAACACGGATGATACCGTCTTCGTCAAGGTCTTTAGTAGCTTCTTCTGATACGTTAGGGATATCCGGTGTCAATTCCTCTTCGCCACGCTTGGTATCACGTACTTCTAATTCAAACTCTTCAACGTGAAGAGAAGTAAAGATATCCTGTGATACTACACGCTCAGAAATAACGATCGCATCCTCAAAGTTATAACCTTGCCAAGGCATGAATGCCACTTTAAGGTTACGGCCCGGGCTAACTCGCCATCTTGTGTTGCATAACCTTCGCAAAGCACTTGCCCTTTTTCAACTCTTTCGCCTTTTTTAACAATCGGTTTCAAGTTGATAGTAGTGCTTTGGTTGGTTTTCTTAAACTTAGTTAAGATATAGCTTTTTGAATCGCCTTCGAAAGAAACCAAACGGTCAAGTTCGTTACGATCATATTTAATTACAATCTGGTTTGCATCAACATACTCAACAACACCATCACCTTCGGCGTTGATAAGGGTACGCGAATCTTTTGCCACACGGCCTTCCAAACCGGTACCAACAATTGGCGACTCAGGACGTAACAATGGTACGGCCTGGCGTTGCATGTTTGAACCCATCAAGGCACGGTTAGCATCATCATGCTCCGGGAACGGAATTAATGAAGCAGCGATAGATGTGATCTGGTTTGGAGCAATGTCCATCAAATCCAATCTTTCCGGCTCAATAATAGGGAAGTCACCTTCAAAACGGGCTTTAACTTTCGGTAATGCAAACACACCCTTATCATCATAATGGGCATTTGCCTGGCCTATTGTTTTACCGTCTTCATCCTCTGCAGATAAATAGATAACATCTTCCTGTACCTGTACTTTACCGTCAACCACACGTTTGTATGGCGTTTCAATAAAGCCTAAGTTATTGATCTTAGCGTGTACGCAAAGCGATGATATCAAACCAATGTTAGGTCCTTCCGGAGTTTCGATGGTACACAACCTACCGTAGTGGGTGTAGTGAACGTCACGAACCTCGAAACCTGCACGCTCACGCGACAGACCGCCGGGGCCTAAGGCTGACAGACGACGCTTGTGCGTAATCTCTGCCAGTGGATTGGTTTGATCCATAAATTGTGACAACTGGTTTGTTCCGAAGAACGAGTTGATCACAGATGATAATGTACGCGCGTTGATCAGGTCGGTAGGTGTAAATACCTCGTTGTCACGGATATTCATACGCTCACGGATGGTACGGGCCATACGTGCTAAACCAACACCGAATTGAGCATATAACTGCTCGCCTACGGTACGAACACGACGGTTTGACAAGTGATCAATATCATCCACCTCGGCTTTTGAGTTGATTAATTTGATCAGATATTTAACTATCGCGATGATATCTTGTTTAGTTAATACCTTAGTTTCTTCTGAAGTGCTCAGTTTCAACTTGCGGTTGATGCGGTAACGACCAACATCACCCAGATCATAACGCTTGTCAGAGAAGAACAAACGATCGATGATACCACGGGCAGTTTCCTCATCAGGTGGTTCAGCGTTACGTAATTGACGGTAGATATGCTCAACCGCTTCTTTCTCAGAGTTTGACGTATCTTTTTGTAAGGTATTGTATATGATAGTGTAATCACCACTGGTAGCGGCATCTTCTTTATTCAAGATGATGGTTTTAACACCGGCGTCAATGATCATATCAATATGGTCATCTTCCAGCACGGTTTCACGTTCCAGGATAATTTCGTTACGGTCGATAGAAACTACTTCACCAGTATCTTCGTCCACAAAGTCTTCAACCCATTTCTTTAAAACCCTTGCAGCCAGTTTACGACCGATGAATTTTTTAAGACCTGACTTGCTAACTTTTACTTCATCAGCCAGTTCAAATAACTCTAAGATGTCTTTATCAGAGTCATAGCCGATAGCGCGAAGCAAGGTAGTTACCGGGAATTTCTTTTTACGGTCAATGTAAGCATACATTACGTTGTTAACGTCTGTAGCAAACTCAATCCATGAACCCTTGAACGGGATAACACGGGCAGAGTACAATTTTGTACCGTTGGTGTGACGGCTTTGGCCGAAGAACACGCCTGGTGAACGGTGTAGCTGTGATACAATTACACGTTCTGCACCATTAATAACAAAGGTACCTTTAGGTGTCATATAAGGGATGGTACCCAAATAAACATCCTGTACAATTGTTTCAAAATCTTCGTGCTCTGCATCATTACATGATAAGCGAAGTTTTGCTTTAAGTGGTACGCTGTAAGTTAACCCGCGCTCAATACACTCGCGTATATCGTAACGTGGCGGATCAATGAAATAATCAAGAAACTCCGGGACGAAGATGTTTCTTGAATCTGAAATAGGAAAGTTCTCTGCAAACACTTTAAACAAACCTTCTTTATGACGGTTGTCTGAAGTTGTTTCTAATTGAAAAAATTCTGGAAAGATTGCAACTGCACATCCAGAAAATCGGGGTAATCAAGTACCTTTCTGCTGGTTGCAAAGTTTACTCTTTGTGCTTTTTTGTTTGCCAAGGTGTTTTAATTTTAGTTTACTAACTTTATTAAACGTGATTTATCAGATGTGAGATACGAGATAATTTTACACCTAACGCTTGATATTCGCCAACTTGTCGACAGCTAAAGATCTCATATCTCAAATCTACTGTCCCAAATCTATTATCAAACCTTTATAAACAGCAATAGACCCCGACCAAAAATGGCCGGAGTCTGATGCTATGGGTATTGGGTTAATTACTTAACCTCAACTACTGCTCCGGCTTCTTCTAATTGAGATTTCAAAGATTGAGCTTCTTCTTTAGATACACCAGTTTTTACTTCTTTTGGTGCACCGTCAACAAGATCTTTTGCTTCTTTCAAACCTAAACCGGTTAAGTCTTTTACTAATTTAACAACAGCTAATTTCTGACCACCTGCTTCTTTCAGGATAACGTCAAAAGATGTTTGCTCAGCTGCAGCAGCAGGAGCGTCATCGCCACCACCAGCAGCAGGGCCAGCAACAGCAACAGCTGCAGCAGCAGGCTCAATACCATACTCGTCTTTTAAGATCTGAGCTAATTCGTTTACTTCTTTTACTGTCAAGTTTACTAACTGTTCAGCAAATGCTTTTAAATCCGCCATTTTATTATGTTTTTACTTTAATGCTTTGTTTTTTAATTATCAAACTTTAAGGTGTTTGAATTAACCTCTTTCTTGTAATGTTTTTACTAATCCTGCCAATGTGTTTCCGCCTGATTGCAGTGCAGATACAACATTTTTCGCTGGTGATTGCAATAAGCCGATGATCTCGCCGATTAATTGCTCTTTCGATTTTAATTTCGTAAGCGCATCGATCTGGTTGTCGCCGATAAATATTGCCGAATCAATATATGCTGCTTTTAAAATTGGTTTGTCGCCGCCTTTTCTTAATTGTTTAATCAACTTTGCCGGGGCAGTTGCTGATTTTGAGAAAAGTATTGATGATGAACCTTTTAATACATTATATATTTCAGTGTAATCGCCACCGGCCGCTTCCATAGCTTTTTTAATCAAGCTATTTTTTGCAACCTGCATTTTGATATTACTGTCGAAACATTTACGACGGATGTCATTAATTTTTGCAACCGTTAAATCTGAAGTATCGGTGATATAAAAATTACCGTATTCCTTCATTTGTTCAGAGAGGGCAAGAACAAGGTCGTGTTTTTCTTCTTTATTCATGATTAAATTCCCGCTACTGATTTTGTTTCTACTGTTATTCCCGGAGACATAGTAGAAGAGATATGAATACTCTTAAAATATGTTCCTTTAGCTGATGATGGTTTCAATTTAGAGATGGTTTGCAATACTTCTAATGCATTCTCATAAATTTTGTCAGCAGGGAAAGATGCTTTACCTATTGAGGTATGGATAATACCGGTTTTATCAACCTTGAAGTCGATCTTACCACCTTTTACCTCAGTTACAGCTTTTCCAACTTCTGGGGTTACTGTACCTGATTTAGGGTTAGGCATTAAGTTACGCGGACCAAGCACACGGCCTAATCTACCTACCTTAGCCATAACACTTGGCATGGTAATGATAATATCAACATCAGTCCATCCACCTTCAATCTTGGCGATATAATCATCCAAACCTACGTAATCTGCACCTGCGTCTTTAGCTTCTTGCTCCTTATCCGGAGTACAAAGAACTAATACACGTACAGTTTTACCGGTTCCATGAGGCAATGTTGCAATACCGCGTACCATTTGATTGGCTTTACGGGGGTCAACACCTAAACGCACATCTATATCAACTGATGAATCAAACTTAGTGTTAGTTAATTCCTTAACCAACGATGATGCATCTTGTAATGTATACGATTTATTAGCCTCAATTTTGGAGAGCGCCACTTTTTGATTTTTTGTTAATCTAGCCACTGTCTTAAACTGATTTGTATAAATTTAATTAATTCCGTGGTGCCGTACCTGATACGGTTATCCCCATGCTGCGGGCAGTACCTGCTACCATTTTCATGGCTGATTCTACCGTAAACGCATTTAAATCAACCATTTTATCTTTGGCTATAGTCTCAACCTGCTCCCAGTTTACACTGGCAACTTTTTTACGGTTAGGCTCGGCCGAACCACCTTTTAAACCTGATACTTCCAATAATTGGATAGCAACAGGAGGGGTTTTGATGATAAAATCGAAAGATTTGTCTACGTACACAGTAATAAGCACAGGTAGCACTTTACCAGGGTTTATCCCGGGTACGTGCATTGAACTGCTTGCAAAACTCCATAATGTTCACACCTTTTGCACCCAATGCAGGTCCAATTGGGGGTGATGGATTTGCAGCGCCGCCCTTTACTTGCAGCTTAACCATTGCACCGACTTCTTTTGCCATTTGCTTTTTTATTTAATTATTCAATGTTATAAAGTGGAAGCTATGTAACATTTTTTATCAGGTTGTGACACCCAATGTCTTTGTTTATATAAATTCGAAATCGAAAATTCGATGTCCGAAATAACTATTACTCTTTTTCTACTTGCATGTAATTCAATTCAAGCGGCGTACGGCGGCCGAATATCTTTACCATTACTTTCAATTTCTTTTTCTCTTCGTTAACTTCTTCAATCACCCCGCTAAATCCATTGAAAGGCCCGTCCATTACTTTAACGTTTTCGCCAACGTAATAAGGTACATTCATCGTTTCGCCCTGAGCGGTCATCTCGTCAACCTTACCTAAAATACGGTTAACCTCTGCCTGGCGCAAAGGGATAGCATTACCTGCTTTATCACCCAGAAACCGATAACGCTGTTCACATTTTTTATAATGTGCTCTAACTCGCCATCTAATTGTGCTTCCATCAATACATAACCCGGAAAATAGTTACGCTCTTTAGCTATCTTCTTTCCGTCGCGCATCTGGTAATATTTCTCGGTAGGTATTAATACCTGCGGCACCAAATGTGTGATGCCTAAACGTGAAATTTCTGCATCTATGTATTGTTTAACTTTTTTCTCTTTGCCGCTTATTGCACGTACAACGTACCATTTTAATTGATCACTCATTATAAGTATATATTAAAGTGAACTATAAAACTTATTAAGCAAAAGACCTATTACCTGATCCATACCAAATATTAGCATGGCAATAATTACAGCCGCTACCAATACCAAAACCGCGCTGCTTTGTAATTCGCGCCAGGTTGGCCAGTTACTTTCTGGGTCAACTCGATATAAGACTCTTTAATATATTCAGATACGTTAGCCATTCTTAATTATTTGCTATTATGCACGGGAACAAGGATTCGAACCCTGATCAAAGGTTTTGGAGACCTCTATTCTACCGTTGAACTATTCCCGTGTAAACCCTCAATTCCCGAAGGAACTTTATAATATTGATAAAGTACCAAGACAAACGTCCTGGTACTTTACATAAAAATTAACCGTTATGCTTCGCTTTTGGCGAATGAAATTATTTTACAATTTCAGTTACCCGGCCAGCACCTACTGTTCTGCCACCTTCACGGATAGCGAAACGTAAGCCTTTTTCCATTGCGATAGCGTTGATCAATTTTACATTGATTGTAACGTTATCACCAGGCATAACCATTTCTACACCTTCAGCTAAGGTAATTTCACCTGTAACGTCTGTTGTACGGAAATAGAATTGCGGACGGTATTTGTTAAAGAATGGAGTGTGACGTCCACCTTCTGCTTTTGATAATACGTAAACTTCTGCTTTGAAATCAGTGTGTGGGTTTACTGAACCTGGTTTGCAAATAACCATACCACGACGGATATCAGTTTTCTCAATACCACGTAATAATAAACCTACGTTGTCACCAGCTTCGCCACGGTCAAGGATTTTGCGGAACATCTCAACACCAGTTACGGTTGATTTCAAGTTCTCAGCACCCATACCTAATATATCAACCGGCTCACCAGAGTTGATTACACCACGCTCGATACGACCAGTTGCAACAGTACCACGACCAGTGATCGAGAATACGTCCTCAACAGGCATCAAGAATGGAAGATCTGTCAAACGTGGAGGAATTGGGATGTAGCTATCAACAGCGTCCATCAATTCCATAATTTTTCCAACCCATTTCGGATCAGCATTTAAGCCACCCAAAGCAGAACCTTGGATAACAGGGATATCATCACCGGGAAATCATAGAATGATAATAGCTCACGGATTTCCATCTCTACTAATTCTAATAATTCAGGATCATCAACCATATCCACTTTATTCATGAATACAACCAATGAAGGTACACCTACCTGACGAGCCAAAAGGATGTGCTCGCGAGTTTGTGGCATTGGGCCGTCTGTTGCAGCAACCACTATAATTGCACCGTCCATTTGGGCAGCACCTGTAACCATGTTTTTCACATAATCCGCGTGACCTGGACAGTCAACGTGAGCGTAGTGACGGTTAGCAGTTGAATACTCAACGTGTGCAGTGTTAATTGTAATACCACGCTCTTTTTCTTCAGGAGCAGAGTCAATTGAATCAAATGAACGAGCTTCTGATAAACCTGCGTCAGCTAATACTTTTGTGATAGCTGCAGTAAGGGTTGTTTTGCCGTGGTCAACGTGACCGATTGTACCGATGTTTAAGTGCGGTTTACTGCGGTCAAACTTTTCTTTTGCCATGATTTATTTATTATTTGTAGGTTAATTTATATTCTTAATTAATGTATTCGTTACTACGTTGAGCCAACAATGGGATTTGAACCCATGACCTCTTCCTTACCAAGGAAGTGCTCTACCCCTGAGCTACGTCGGCTTATTTGTTAGCTCATTTCGTTGTGTTAACTAATGAGCCTCCAAGAGCGGAAGACGAGGTTCGAACTCGCGACCTATAGCTTGGAAGGCTATCGCTCTACCAACTGAGCTACTTCCGCTTAAATTATGAATGACTGAATTATTGACTTACTGAGGTTTTGAAATTCAATAATTCATTAATTCAATCAATCATCCTGTGTGGGGGAGAAGGATTCGAACCTTCGTAGCCGAAGCAACGGATTTACAGTCCGTCCCATTTGACCGCTCTGGTATCCCCCATTGCTAATTCAGATTTACGATTTCGGATTTACGAATTGACCGGCAAAATCGTAAATCGTAATTCTACAATCTAAAATTAACTGAGCCTCCTATCGGGATCGAACCAATGACCTACTGATTACAAGTCAGTCGCTCTACCAGCTGAGCTAAGGAGGCTTATATACTTAATAGTGCTGCTGATCAAACAGATCGGTCAATACCTAACCTGCAAAAAGTCGCCGGTTATTTATAAGGTTATAATATTTTTATTTTAAAGAACCATTCCCTTCGTTCAAGAAGTGTGATACACACCTCTCTGAAAGGGATTGCAAATTTACAAATAAATAACGCCTAACAAAATTTTTTATCAAAAAAACTTAATGAGTTTTTGAGGGCGAATTTCAAGGAATATTTATGACTGATTTACAGCGAGAAAGGCTTTCAACAATCAGAAAATTGCCACAAAACAAAGTTCTTTTTAATAATTAAGTAGCGCCACGGAGTATGATTTTGCCCGCTCATAAATAGCTTTAATTGTTTTGCCGACTTCTTAACGTGCTTATAAAACATTTTAAGAGCAGGCAATGCTCGCCTCTCTTATTGCTCAACGGGGCAAAAATCAACACATAAAAAAATCGACGGCCATTTTAACCGTCGATCTTCAAAATATAATGAGTTTTTAAATATTAAAATTCCTCTTCGGTCGAGGCAAGTACAGCCTTTTTAACCTCCTGAGCCGCAATCTCCTTCCGTTTTTTATGCTTCGCAATTTGTTTGCGCAGGCTTTCGATAGCCAGATCAGTGGCTTCTTCAAAAGTTTTACATTGTTCCTTCGCAAAAATCAGGTTGCCCGGTAACTGCAGTTTTATTTCGGTTATTTTATTTGCTTCGTCTTCTACGTTCTCCAGCTTTAAATATACTTCGCCGTTTATAATATTATCATAAAAGGTATCCAGCTTGTCTGCTTTCTTCTGTATAAATTCCAATAATCCTTTGTCTGCAGTAAAATGAATTGATTGCACTGTAATTTTCATGGTTCCTCCTTTTTATGCCTTTGGATGGGCGAGTTTGTAAATTGATTTTAATCTTTCGACAGAATTATGCGTATAAATTTGGGTAGCGCTTAAATTGGCATGGCCCAGTAATTCTTTTATCGCATTTAAATCGGCACCTGCATTTAGCAGGCTGGTTGCAAAGGTGTGCCTCAATACGTGTGGGCTCTTTTTATTTTGGGTTGATATGTTAGATAAGTATTTCTGCACTGTTAAATATATTAGCTTCGGATATGCATTAGCCCCTTTATCAGTAACGATCAATGTTACTGAATTGTTACTAAAATTTTCACTTTTCTTTAACTCGCTGTATTTCAGAAGCAACAAACGCAGCTCCTGATTTAGGGGTATTATTCGTTCCTTGTTTCGCTTGCCTAAAACCTTTACCGTACCTTCGTAAGTGTTAATATCGGTGTCTTTAATGCCCAACAATTCGGCCAGGCGCATGCCTGTACCAAACAGCATTTCAATAATCAGCTTATCGCGCGTGCCTTTAAAGTCGTCGGTAAATACCTCGCCATTATCCAGCATCTGGGTAAGGCGCGCGTCTTCAACAACAACTGGTAAGTGTTTGGGTATTTTGGGTGTGTTTATTTTTGATGCGGGATTAATGGTTAGTACCCCTCCTGCACCAAAAACTTAAAGTATTTGCGCAGTGTGGCTATTTTACGGTTGATGGAACGCGCGGATAAGCCCCGGTTCATCAGTTCAACCATCCAGTTACGGATTTGGTAATGCGAAATTTCTTGTGGATGAGATGTGGTTTGATCAGGGTGGTTAAGGAAACTTATAAACTGATCAAGGTCTGACTGATAAGCAGATACAGTGTGCGGAGAGTACCGTTTTTCGAACTTAATATATTGAATAAATCGGGCTAAAAACATAAAAACTACTTGTACATCCGGATAGAATGAATGTACAAATAGTTTTATATATGTTTACAAGAAAAACTTAAAATTCTTTTTACAAAGAATTAAATAGTTGTTTCAAGGTTCATGTTTTGCTTGTAGATGGCATGTTTGATCTCGTGACGACGAGATACAGATTTCTTTTCGAATGCCTGACGACTGCGCAGTTCGCGTAAAACACCAGTTTTCTCAAATTTCTTCTTAAAGCGTTTTAACGCCTTGTCTAATGATTCGCCTTCTTTAACGTTGATAATGATCATAATTCCAAAATACCTCCTTTCAGGGACGGCAAATGTAGGGATAATGTTTTGATTTACAAACAGGTTTTTTCGAAAATATCAGTATCAACTTACCGATTCTCTCAGTGTTGCAAATTTCACCCACCTACCTTTTTCCTTTTTGTAAACGGCCAACTCCGATTGTCCGCAAAGATCACCACAACCGTAGTCATAATAAAATAAGCAATAAGTATCGTTCCGGAAAAAATTGGCACGCTAAAAGTGTAGTATTTGTGTATTCCTTTATTGTACAAGTAATTCCACCCTCGTAGTTTCCAATTAGCAAACGCTTTTCTTACAGTATCTGTAGGCACTATTTTGGAGTTTTCAAGTAATTCGTTATCCCATTTATGCTTACTAAATTTGGCAATCTCTTCATAAACATAAGTAATTTCCTGATCTGAAAAGGTAACCGAATCTTCTACCATCGGAAACATTCGGCTGTCCTTTGGTTTGGGCGCTATTTTTGCTGGTTGAATTGCAGGTAGAGTTTTCTTTACTGAACTTTCAACATAGGTAATCGTCCTACGAATATCCTCTTCCACTATGGCTGTCGCTTTAGATCTAAGCATAGGTATTAATATTCGCGTGTTATCAGTATAAAAACGCTGTCTTTCCTAAAGCTGTAAAAAGTATGCCTTTTATTATTTGCAAGAGTCTCTTTCATCATCAATAAAACATTTCTGCCGGCACTATCCTGATAAACAATATTACGCTCTTCTATTACCCGGTCTATAAATTCTTTGGCCTTGGAATAATTCTGAGCACCAGCAGTCGAGCAGATCAGCAGAAAGAAAATAAGACTTATAAAACACCTCATATGTATTTTGGATTAGGTATCCTAAAATTATAACAATTTTCATTTCCGTGTATATAAAACATTTTTATTCCCTTTCTGTTTAATGTATTTATATTAGCCTCCTGTTACAATTATAATACATGATCACAAACAGCCCCTTACAAACAACAAGCATCCATTATTTACAAGGTGGCGGCGAAATGGGGCAGCTTACCCGCGAGTTTGACTGGAGCAAAACCGTACTGGGCCCACCCGAAGGCTGGTCGCAAAGCTTATTAACTACCATCAGTATTATATTAAACTCGCGCTTCCCCATGTTTTTATGGTGGGGGCCGGAACTGATCCAATTTTATAATGATGCCTACCGCCCCAGCCTCGGGGCAAAATGGCAAGCATCCTAAAGCGCTGGGGCAGCGTGGGGCAGATTGCTGGCCGGAAATTTGGCCGGTAATAAAACCATTGATAGACCAGGTAATGAGCGGCGGCGAATCAACCTCGAGCGAAAACCAACTCATACCTATCTACCGCAACAATAAGCTGGAAGACGTTTACTGGACATTTAGCTATAGTAAGGTATTGGATGAAAGCGGTGAACCCGGCGGGGTTTTGGTGATTTGTAACGAAACTACGGACCAGGTACTATCATACAATAACCTTGAGAACGCTAAAAACGAGTTGGAATTTGCCATTGAAGCTGCCGATTTGGGCACCGGGATTTAAATCCGAACACTTTAAAATTTATAGGTAATGACCGTTTAAAAGATTGGTTTGGTTTACCTTATGATACAGAGATCGCATTAGACAGCGCTGTTGCTGCCATGGTTGAGGAAGACCGCGAACGTGTAAGCGAGGCAATTGCAAAGGCCATGACTAAAGGGTCGGATGGTAACTATAACGTAATATATACTATTCAAAACCTGAAGGATGGTACCCGGCGCATTGTTGAAGCTACTGGCCGGGCCTTGTTTGATGCAGAAGGCAATGTCTACCAATTTAGCGGCATATTACAGGATGTTACTGAGGAGTACCAGTTGCAGGTGCGTAAGGATGAGTTCATCAGCGTGGCCAGCCATGAGTTAAAAACGCCTATTACATCGCTTAGCGCGTCGATGCAGATCTTACAGAAGCTGGTTAAAACCGACCCGGCATCTGATAAAGTGCCGGTATTTGTAAACAAAGCAAGCAATAACCTAAACAAGCTGATACACCTGCTTGACGATTTGCTTAACGTAACCAAAATACAACAGGGCCAACTGGCACTTAACATTAACCGCTTTGATATTGTTGAACTGATTAAAGACTGCTGCGCCCACATTAACCCCGCAAACGACTATACATTTGTTTTTTTGGGTGATGAAGAATTAATGGTTTATGCCGATTACCGCCGTATTGACCAGGTAATGATCAACTTGATTGGCAATGCCATCAAATACTCGCCGTCATCAAAAGGATAGAGATCACCGTAATGCATGACGATGAGCGCGCCACTATTTGCGTGCGCGATTTTGGTATTGGCATAAACCCGCAAAAACTACCACATCTGTTTGATCGCTATTACCGGGTTGATGCCTTTGGCCACCAGTTTTCGGGCCTGGGTTTAGGTTTGTATATTAGCTCAGAGATCATCACCCGCCACAATGGTAA
>NZ_JABFCR010000054.1:0-23207 GCF_013087555.1 Mucilaginibacter humi | reverse complement strand
ATGGGGTTTATAACCGCAAGAAAGATTTCCTGCTCCACCCAAAATCGCAGTATCTTATTTATAAAACCAGCTTAAAGCATGATGACCATGAGCTGGTGTTTGTGAAAAGCACGTAATCCAAGTTTGGGTTTATCCTGCTAAATACCTCTAACAAAAGCGAGGCCGCAGTAGGCTATGGTACTTTATATGGCGATATGTGCGGCGGTATTTCTGTTATTGGCGACGTTTATAAAACGCAGGTGTTTGAGCTGGCGCGATATATTAACCGCGATAAAGAGATCATACCCGAAAATTCTATCGTCAAACCACCATCAGCCGAACTAAGGCCGGGGCAAAAAGATTCGGACTCATTGCCCGAATACGATGTACTGGATAAAATTTTAGCCGAATATATCGAGCACCGCTGCTCGGCTGCCCAGATCATTAAAATGGGTTATGATGAAGCAACAGTACATCGCGCTATAAAACTGATAAACCTTGCCGAGCATAAACGTTACCAGACACCACCAATATTGCGGGTATCGCCAAAAGCATTTGGCATGGGCCGAAGAATGCCTATAGTTGGAAAGTATTTGCAGTAGACGATATACAAACGTTGTCATTTCGAAGCGTAGCGAGAAATCTTATACGAGCGAATTAGCAATGCGTATAAGATTTTTTTCGCTACGCTCAAGAAAGAAGTTCTCACTCGTTCCTCGTTTCGAAATGACAAGCGGATTAGGGTGTTACTTCCCCAACAACTCCGCCAGCTTATCATCCAGATCGCTTCCGCGAAGGTTTTTGGCAACTATTTTACCTGAGGGATCCAACAAAAATTAGCAGGTATGGCTTGTACATAGTATAAAGCCGCGGCCTCGTTATCGCCATATTTAAGGTCCGATACTTGGGTCCGGTTAAACCATCGGTTTTTATAGCATTTAACCAGTCGGCTTTACCGCCTGGTCTATCCAATGATACCCCAAGTATGGTGAAGTTCTTGTCTTTATATTTATTATAAGCCCTCACTACATTTGGGTTCTCTTGCCTGCAAGGGCCGCACCATGATGCCCAAAAATCAAGCAATACATACTTACCTCTGAATGAGGATAATTTAACGGGGGTGCCATTTACATCATTCTGCGTAAAATCAGGCGCCATGCTGCCAATAGCGGTGGCGCGCAGTTCGTCAAGCGATTTTTTCAGGATCTTAGCAACCTCCATATTTTGTACAGTGGCATCTAAGCCGTTAAATAACTTATCTAACTCTACCGGGTCAATACCTTGTTTACTCATTTGCCCCACAACCATCAAACTTAAGTAGCTTGAAGGATGGGCTTTTACAAAAGTTATAAAAACATTGCGTTGCCTGTCCTGCAAAGCTTTGTACCTTGCTTGTAGGTCATGCTGATATTCGGCAGATGCCTGTAGTGTTGGCGACGCAGCGTTTTTCTCATCGTTCAGTTTTTTCGCATCATCATTAATGGGCTTTAATTGTAAGGTCAGCGCCTTGTTGTCATCATTCATTACCGAGCCGGTTACAGCAGCAGTTTTAACAGAGTCTTTAGGAGTTGTTACGTTGATGGTGCCTTTGTCCAGAAAAAATGTCAACATATCGGGTGTGTTCCCTAATTTGGCAACGCCTGTTCCCTGGTGATCTATAACCAGCATGGCGTATGAGGGGTCGGATAAAAACCATTAATAACGAAATTACCGTTAGTAACCAGTGCAGAGTCTACAACCTTATTGGCGCCTACCTGGTAAAATAAATAGGCCCATGCAGGCGAGCCAACTTTGCCCACCTTTCCATTTATAGTAAAATTAGATGTAGGTGCCTGTGCAAACGCAAGTGCCGGCAATAATGCCGATAGGATAAAAAGTAATTTCTTCATTTATTTTTAAAAGATACAGGAGTTATAACGGATAATAGTTCCTGCAATTGTATCTAACTTAATTTTTGATAGGTGCGCCACCACAGATCGGGCATTTCGCCGCTTATGGCTGTTTTATAATCTTCGTACCGGCAGGGTACTAAATGGAAACGTTCGTTTTTTGAGCCGCCGGTTGGGTAAGGTACCTGCATCCACCAACGGTCTGATTTTTTGCTTTTCACAAACACCAGCTCATGGTCATCATGCTTTAAGCTGGTTTTATAAATAAGATACTGCGATTTTGGGTGGAGCGGGAAATCTTTCTTGCGGTTATAAACCCCATCAATAAAATACCATATCATTTGCGACAGCAGCATGGCGGTTTGGCCGTTGTTATCATAAGCCGGGTTAAACTCGTAAAAACCAATAGAGGTTAGCTTGTCGTTAAATCCAGCATAACGGCAAATCTGGCAGGCTTCTTCGCCGTACAGGCCGTTTGGCGTAGCGTTGGCATTAGCCGCCGCATCGGCCGAGCGGATAGCGCTGATATCAAAGCTTACCATATTAGCGTTCCGGATGGTAGGCTCGGCTACGGCTATGTTGCTGCTTATACTGCCCAGACGGTGCGCATCAAAATAAAGCTTCTCCATTACCCTCAGACTATCCCGGCTGGCAAAAGGTTTGGTAACCCGTGTTACTGTAATTAAACAGGTAATTAGGTTCGTGCAGGAATATTTTATTGAGATAGGATGCCGAGGTGGTTTCTATAGACTCGTTATTCTCATCATCCTCCGTCAAAATGCGAATCAACCACCACCAGGTCAACCTTTTGCTCTAAGGTTTCATAACCCGTATTGTGCATAGGTCAGGTCCTGCCCCCCGCCAATAATTATCGGGATGATATCTTTCTTAATCAACTCGGCAACTACCGTTTTAAGCGCGAAATAGGTATCTGTTACGGTCTGCCCCGGTTTGATATTGCCCAGGTCGACGATTTTTGTAGTGTAGGCGCCTTCGTGCAGCTGGTATAATTTCTCGCGCACATAATCAGGTGCCAATGCACAGCCCGGATTATTTACGGCATTACGGTCTTCCTGCACACCAATTAAGGCGATATCTGCAGGCTGGTCCAGTCCGGGAAATTATCTGCATATACAGCTATCTTACTACCCAAATGGCTGGTGTAATAGCCGTTTTTTGGTGCGATAGTATTCAGATCAACAGGCGTAAAAAAATCGGATAAGGACATTTTTGATGTGCAAATATTGGATGTGCAAATATGCAGATAGCTATGCAGATGTGCAAGTGTGTGAATAGGCAGATGATAAATAATGTTTCCGCCAGTAGTAGTGTCCTGTAACAATTTTATCAGCGGGGTTTTATCTTGGTTTAATTTTATTAATTTGGCATCAACCATTATAACAACGCATTATGAACATTAATAACCTATCGCGCCGCGGGTTTATCGGCAGCAGTGCAATTGCCGCAGCAGGGGCGTTAATTCTGCCTAAAACTTCATTCGCCAGTTCTTTTTTAAAGCTGATAAACCAGATTCGGTTATAGGTGGGGTGCTGATAGGCGTTACTACGTATTCTTTCCGTAACATGAAAAATGTGAGCGCCGAAGATATGCTGCAATATTGCCTGCAATGTAACCTTAGCGGGGTAGAGTTACGTGGCGATGCGGCTGAATTAACAGCCGGTGCCCCTAAAAAAGAAGCCGGGCAATCAGGTGCAGACTTTAACAAGGTAATGGCCGACTGGCGCGCCAATGTGTCCATGGATAAATTTAAGGCCATAGGCAAAATGTTTAAAGATGCCGGTGTAACCATATATGCGTACAAACCGGTAGTTTTTGGTGTTGGTAATACTGATGCAGAAATTGAGTATGCGTTTAACGCCGCCAAAGCTTTAGGTGCAAACCATTGTAACTGCGAAATGCCCGAGCATAATGATGCACAAACCAAACGTATTGGCGATCTGGCCACCAAACATAAAATGCGGGTAGGTTATCATGCCCATACCCGTGCTACGCCCCAGTTATGGGATACCGCCATGGCACAATCTGAATATAATTGCATAAACCTCGATATTGGCCACTTTATAGCCGGTAATAACCCTGATGTGGTTGGCTTTATTGAAAAGAACCATACCCGTATTACCAGCATGCACATTAAGGATCGCAAAGTAAACAACGGCCCTAATACCGTGTTTGGAGAAGGTGATACACCGATAAAAGATGTGTTATTGTTAATGAAGAAGAACAAATACAAGTTCCCTGCTACTATCGAGCTGGAATATAAAGTCCCTGCCGGATCAGACGACGTTAAAGAAACTATCAAATGCCGCGAGTACATGGCGGCGATACTAAGCGCCTAACTATTACTTATCAATAGTTAAAAAACGGAAACTATCCTTATCGGCCACTAATGTGGTCGGTTTTGTTTTGGTAAAGTTTAGTTTGATGACCGCCGTTTTGCGCCGCTGCACCTTGATATTGCTGTTATGGGTATGCATTACATAATATAACTGCCCGTCTTTTCCGGTAAATACATCACCGTGGCCCGTACCGTTAAAGCCCACCAAATTGCGATCAATGATTGGATTGGTTGGGTTCTTTGTCCACGGCCCCATGGGCGAGGTTGCTGTTGCATAGCCTATGGCGTAATCTATGTTTTGATAATCATTGCTTGAGTAAAGCAGGTAGTATAAGTTACCATGTTTAACTACTGTCGGACCTTCGCACACCGGCCAGCGGCTGTTTGCTGTGTTTTCCCACGGCAGGCTGGAATTTACACATTCTTTTGCAGCGGCAGTGTCGATATCTGACAAGTCATCTTTCAGCGGCGCTACAAATATGCGGTTGCCTTTTTGCAGCCGTACAAAGTACAGGTACAGTTTACCATCGGTATCCTTAAATATATAAGGGTCTATCTGGTGCACCGGCCCGGATATGGCTTTAATTGTTTTTTGTTTAAACGGGCCAAGCGGGCTATCGGCTTCGGCAATAGCCACATACTCGTTAGCGGCATAGGCCATGTAGTATTTGCCCTTATTTTTGAATACCTGCGGTGCCCAAAACTTGTTGGTACCATAGCTATCACCCATTGCCAAAGCAAGCCCGCCTTCGGCTTTGCCAACCCCTGCCTGCCAGTTTACCATATCGGCAGATTGATAAACCGGGAAGCCCCTGTTGCTGCCGGTGCCATAAACATAGTATTGCCCATCCTCATAAAACATGGTGGGGTCGGCTAATAAAAGGGTGTCTTTGGTTTGGGCTTTTACTGCCATTGTGGTTAGCAATGCGCAGAGCAGGTAGAAGTATCTCATTGGTTTATAATTCATAACTAAGATACACTTTTTTGTCATTCTGAGCGATAGCGAAAAATCTGTAAACCATGCTACGCCGCGCGGCAGATCCTTCGCTATCGCTCAGGATGACAACCAAGGTTTTACAACCTATCCTTCACCACCAAAGTCTCAGCAACTTTATCATGCAGGCACTGTTGCTGTTTGTTAAAAAAGCAATACAGGTAACCAATACCCAAAGTAAGCACTGATAACACTTTGGCGAAGTTCCGGCCGGCGGCGTGGCTGATCGAGATTCGCTCGCCCTGCATATCACATACCCTTATCTTTAAGATCTGCTTGCCGTAGGTTCCCTGTTTGGGCGAGCTTTCCATAACAATATGGTAAACCAGGTTCACTATCGGTATAATAACCAATAAGCTCAATGCTACCGCTATCAGCGCTATCTTATTACTTAGGAACACCGCCACGATAAAGGCTAATACAGCACAAACCGCCGACACCAGGAACCAATCGATAACCGCGGCGGTGGCCCGCTGGTCGAAACTGCCAAAATATTGCAGCAGCGCCTCCTTTTGAAAGCCGAAAAGCTGGCGCAGTTCGGCAACTTCATGGGCCTCTTTGTAATCGTCCATGTCATCAGTCTTTACAAAGTCGCCTGATTTTATCTTAAGTGCTTTTAGCTCATCTAAAGTATAAGGGCCTTCGGGTTTACCGTTTATTACAAGGGTGTACATGCTCATCGCGAACTAAAATTAAGATTAATCTTTAATACCTGATGAGGATTAGTCGCAACTTATCTATATTTGCCTCAAGTTCTTTACTTTATTTCAACAGATAGGTTCCCGATGAAAATCGGGATTAAAAAGGAACCGTGTGTAAATCACGGGCTGTCGCGCAACTGTAAGTAACACACCAAAGTTGATGCCTTAACTCCAAAACATGTCCATTGTCCGCAGCAGGGATGAGAAGGACGGCATTAACGTTACAAGCCAGATACTTGCCATTTGTTTAAGACAATGCTTTCGCGTAATGAAGCAGTAGTCAGAGCACAAAAAGGATTTATAGGGGTGTTTTATGCCCGTATATTTTGCTGCGCGTGTCTTTTATTACCATTTCCACGAAAGCATACCGAAAACCGTAAGGAGCATTAAGTCAAATTAATGTTTAACCAAAAAGTTTTATGCGTATGCTCAAAAACAATCTCGGCTACCCGCGTGTGGGGGCCAATCGTGAACTCAAAAAAGCCAGTGAACAGTACTGGGCCGGCAAAACCGGTAAACAAGAATTATTTGCAGCTGCCCGCATCATCCGCGAGCAAAACTGGAAATTGCAGCAAGAGGCCGGTATCGACCTTATCCCCTGCAACGATTTCAGTTATTATGACCAGTGCTGGACACCTCGTTAATGCTGGGCGTTATCCCGCAGCGGTACACACAGGTACTCAGTAAAAATCCCGATAACTCGGAGATCGACCTGTATTTTGCTATGGCGCGTGGTTACCAAAAAGATGGCCTGGATATTACCGCTACAGAAATGACCAAGTGGTTTGACACCAATTACCATTACATGGTGCCCGAATTTAAGGCTAACCAGCAGTTTAATGTGTTCTCTGAAAATGTATTTGAAGAATTTCATTTAGCTAAAAAAGCTATCGGTAAAAGTCCTAAAACCGTATTGCTGGGTCCGGTTACTTACCTGCTTTTAGGCAAGGAAAAAGAGCAGGGTTTTGAAAAGACCGACCTGATTAAAAACCTGGTACCGGTTTACATCGAGATCCTTAAAAAACTAAAAAGCTATGGTGCCGAATGGGTGCAATTGGATGAGCCTTTCCTGGCGCTGGATCTGACCCAAAAGGAAAAGGATGCCTACACTTATGCTTATAAAGAAATAAGGAAAGCAACCGCCGGCTTAAACCTGATGGTGGCGACTTATTTTGAGAGCCTGCATGAAAACACACCGCTGGCTTTAAGTCTGCCTATCAACGCTTTGCATATTGATTTGGTGCGCGCCCCGCAGCAATTGGATAAGGTACTGAGTCTGATCCCTGACGACCTGATCTTATCATTAGGCGTGGTTGATGGCCGCAATATCTGGAAGAACGATTACGTGAAGTCTATAGGGTATATCAAAAACGCCATTGCTGCTATTGGTACAGACAGGGTGATGATAGCGCCAAGCTGTTCATTGCTGCATACGCCGTTCGATCTTGATTTAGAAACCGTAATTAATCCGTTCGTTAAAAACTGGATGGCCTTTGCTAAACAGAAACTGAACGAGATAAATGAGCTGGCCCGGATAATTGATGGCGAGAATGATCTGTTACTGGAAAATTTAAAAGCTATATCAAGCCGTAATGTTTCTCCGCTCATCCATAAACAAGAGGTTAAACAACAAACCGCCGCTATTACTGATGAAGATGCCAATCGCATTAGCAAATTTGCCGAAAGACAGAAAATACAGCAGCAAACTTTTGGGCTGCCACTCTTCCCTACAACTACCATTGGGTCTTTCCCGCAAACTGATGATATCCGCCAGCTACGTGCAAAACTAAAAAAGGCGACTTATCCCAGGATCAGTACGACGTCGAAATAGCAAAAGCTACCATCGATGCTATCCGCTGGCAGGAAGAAATTGGCCTGGACGTGTTGGTGCATGGCGAGTTTGAGCGTAACGATATGGTGGAGTATTTCGGCGAGTTGCTTGATGGGTTCCTGCTCACTAAAAATGGCTGGGTACAAAGCTATGGCAGCCGGTGCGTTAAACCGCCGGTTATTTATGGCGATGTAAGCCGCCCGGCGGATATGACGGTTAAGTGGACCGCATTTGCGCAAGCCAATACCAATAAGCTGATGAAAGGTATGCTTACCGGTCCGGTTACCATATTACAATGGAGCTTTGTCCGCGATGATCAGCCGCGCTCTGTTACTACCAACCAGATAGCTTTGGCTATCCGCGACGAGGTAGTTGCACTGGAGCAGGCGGGCATTAAAGTGATACAGATTGATGAACCCGCCATACGCGAAGGTTTGCCTTTACGCAAAGCGGATTGGGCTGCTTATTTAGACTGGGCGGTTAAAGCCTTCCGCATCTCGGCTGCCGGGGTTAAGGACGAAACGCAGATCCACACACACATGTGCTACAGCGAGTTTAATGATATAATTAAGCATATTGCCGATATGGATGCCGATGTGATCACGATAGAAACATCGCGTTCGCAAATGGAGCTGTTGGAGGCTTTTGCTGATTTTAAATACCCGGCCGAAATTGGCCCGGGTGTTTATGATATCCATTCGCCACGCGTACCTGCTACTGAGGAAATGGTGAGCCTGTTGGAGAAAGCTGCCGACCTGCTGCCGGTAGGCAATATCTGGGTTAACCCGGATTGCGGATTGAAGACCCGCAAATGGCCCGAAACTAAAGTCGCCCTGCAAAACATGGTTGACGCCGCCAAAGCTGCCCGCGAAATTTTTAGCAGGCAGCCTGTTAGTTAATAATTTCAAGTTAATAATAAGGCCATACGGAGAGATTCGTGCGGCTTTTTTATGCCCAATGTCATGCCGAATTTATTTCGGCATCCCACGCGCTAATTAAACGTTCAACCTATCCTGTGGAATCCTGAAACAAGTTCAGGATGACGAATCGGTTGTCATTTCGAAACGTAGTGAGAAATCTTAAACGCAAGACAGGTAGCTCGTATAAGATTTCTCCTCGTACCTCGTTCGAAATGACAAATTAGGAGCCTAATACACATAAGCCAAAGGCCCATCCTTAGCTACTAACACCGACCAGCCGGGCTTTGCCCCCACAGCAACAGCAGCTATAAATTTATCGCGGATATAAATACCTGCCTCTATCAGTCCATCATCTTTTGATTCTGTCCATTCGCACCTTATTTCGCTTTCATCGGTTATGGGCTTTATAGCAGCATCTTTTGTCAGATACTCGGTTGGGTTTAGAAATGGAGCATCCTCTGTCCGCCAAAAGGATGTGGCAGGTGCCGCGGCTTGGTTATAGAGCCATACATCACCAACTATATCTTCTCCCTCATACAAATAAGCATAGGCAACACGGCCGTCATCCACTATTTTAAGGGAGTAATGACGATCAAATTCGCAGGGGATTTGGGTGGTAAAGATTGGCATAATTAGTAAAAGGTTGTCATGCTGAGGAACGAAGCATCTGCCGCGGCGAATGCACAGTTTGCAGATCCTTCGTTCCTCAGGATGACAAACATAAAGAGGTTTATAAACTTATTCCCATCGCCTCCCTATATTCTCCCTGCAACTCCAACAAACACTTCGCACACATACAACCTTCATAATTCTCGCTGATGTATTGCACTTCGTTTAAAGTTAACTGTACTACGCTGCACTGGCATTTGGTGTAAGCGTTTGCCTTACATTCAATGCCGGTTCCGCAACGGTCGCAGGAGATTATTTCGTGTTTGGTGTGCATGTTTTAGTCCGAAAGTCGGCAAGTCCGAGAAGTCCGGAAGATTTTAGTTCAAAGTTAATCAATAAAAAAGTCCGAAAGCTTGAAACAGTGTCAAACTTTCGGACTATATATTTACGATCAGGTCATCTTTCGGACTTCCCGACTTATGCGGACTTTCCGACTTATGCCGAGCAAGTAACGCAGCCTTCTTCCATTGAGCAGGTTGGGCCGGCAGGTATTTCGTCTGCTACCGGTTAACAATTTCAGGTATTACTGCATCCATGTTTTTACCGCCACGGTTCTCAACTGTAAATTTAACCGCTTGCGATGCTGCTTGTGTACGCAGGTAATACATACCTGTTTTCAAGCCTTTCTTCCATGCGTAGAAGTGCATTGAAGTTAGTTTAGAAGCATTTGGCGAGTTGATGAACAAGTTTAATGATTGCGACTGGCAAATGTAAGCACCACGGTCGGCAGCCATATCAATAATGTCACGCATCTTGATCTCCCAAACAGTTTTGTAAAGATCCTTCAATTCCTGTGGAATTTCGGCGATGTCTGGATAGAACCATTGGCAGTGATGATCTTGTCTTTAATGGTAGTGTTCCACAAGCCAAGGTTCACCAAATCACGCAACAGGTGTTTGTTTACGATAATGAACTCGCCGCTTAATACACGACGGGTGTAGATATTTGAGGTATATGGCTCAAAGCATTCGTTGTTACCCAAAATCTGTGAAGTAGATGCTGTTGGCATTGGCGCTACTAACAGTGAGTTACGCACACCATGGTTCATTACATCTAAACGCAGGTTTTCCCAATCCCAACGGCCGCTATCCGGTTTTACTTTCCACAAATCAAACTGGAACTCGCCTTTTGATAATGGTGAGCCTTTAAAGGTTTCATAAGCGCCATCTTTTATAGCCAGATCCTTAGAAGCAGTCATGGCAGCAAAGTAGATGGTTTCGAAGATCTCTTTGTTCAACTGTTTAGCCTCAGGGCTTTCAAACGGCATACGTAAAAGTATGAACGCATCAGCCAAACCCTGTACACCCAAACCAATCGGGCGGTGACGCAAGTTTGAATACTCAGCCTCTTTAACCGGGTAGTAGTTATTGTCGATGATCTTGTTCAGGTTTAAAGTAGCACGGTAAGTTACATCATATAGTTTTTGATGATCAAAAGCACCGTTGATAACATAACGTGGCAACGCTAATGATGCAAGGTTACATACAGCTATTTCATCAGCCGAAGTATACTCCAAGATCTCGGTACATAAGTTAGAGCTCTTGATAGTACCTAAGTTTTGCTGGTTTGATTTACCGTTGGCAGCATCTTTATACAGCAAGTAAGGGGTACCGGTTTCAACCTGTGCGTCTAACACTGCAAACCAAAGTTCCTGTGCTTTTATCACTTTGCGTGCACGGCCCTCTTTCTCGTATTTTTTGTATAGTTTTTCAAATTCTTTACCGTGGCAATCTGCTAAACCCGGTGCTTCGTGCGGGCAGAATAAGCTCCAGTCCTCGTTAGCCTCAACGCGTTGCATAAACAAATCACTTACCCAAAGGGCGTAGAACAAATCGCGCGCGCGCATTTCTTCTTTACCGTGGTTTTTACGCAGGTCAAGGAACTCAAATATATCTGCATGCCATGGCTCTAAATAGATAGCGAAAGCACCTTTACGTTTACCACCACCACGGTCTACATAACGTGCAGTATCATTAAACACACGCAGCATTGGTATAATACCGTTGCTGGTACCGTTAGTACCGCTGATGTATGAACCCGTTGCACGTACATTGTGGATGCTTAGGCCGATCCCACCTGCGCTTTGCGAGATTTTAGCGGTTTGTTTTAATGTATCATAGATACCGTCTATGCTATCATCCTTCATAGTTAACAGGAAGCATGATGACATTTGTGGTTTTGGCGTACCTGCGTTAAATAGTGTAGGTGTAGCGTGGGTAAACCAACGCTCGCTCATCAGGTTATAAGTTTTTATTGCGCTGGCAATATCTTCTTTATGGATACCTACCGATACACGCATAAATAAATGCTGCGGGCGCTCGGCAATTTTACCATCCAGTTTTAATAAGTATGATTTCTCTAAGGTTTTAAAGCCGAAGTAATCAAAACCAAAATCACGGTCATAAATAATGCTGCTATCCAGTTCTTCAGCATTTTTTTGAATTATATCGTAAACGTCATCGGCAAGCAAAGCAGCATTTTTGCCGGTTTTCGGATCAACGTATTGATATAAATTACGCATCGTTTCTGAAAACGATTTGATGGTATTTTTATGCAAGTTTGAAACCGCTATACGCGATGCCAGTAACGCGTAATCGGGATGTTTGGTAGTTAATGACGCGGCCGTCTCGGCAGCAAGGTTATCCAGTTCTGATGTGGTTACCCCATCAAATAAACCTTCAATTACTTTTTTAGCTACATCAACCGGGTCAACCAACGCGGGATTTAAACCATAGCACAGCTTCTCTATCCGTGCGGTTATTTTGTCAAACTTAACTGACTCTTGCTTACCATCTCTTTTTACTACAAACATAATTTTGGCATTTAATGGCTGGACTGGAACCAACCGGGGTTACTACTTATTTATTTACTGGATATTTAGGTCTCTTTATTAAAAATCCTCGTCTAATGAGAATGCTTTATTATCGCTGCCGCCGTTATTTAGCACGCCGCTTTTCTGGTAATCACCAACCCGCTTCTCGAAGAAATTGGTTTTGCCCTGCAGGGATATCATCTCCATAAAGTCGAACGGATTGCTTGCGCCGTATACTTTTGGATAGCCAAGTTCGCCTAACCATCTGTCTGCTACAAACTCAATATACTGGCTCATTAGCTTAGCGTTCATCCCGATCAAACTTACCGGCAACGCGTCGCTGATAAATTCTTTTTCAATTTCAACGGCATCGGTAATAATAGCTGTCGCCGCTTCTTTTGATAGCTTGTTCTCCAACATTCTGTATAACAGGCAAGCAAACTCACAGTGCATACCTTCATCGCGCGAGATCAGCTCGTTGCTGAAAGTAAGACCCGGCATTAAGCCGCGTTTCTTTAACCAGAAGATAGAGCAGAAGCTACCCGAGAAGAAGATCCCTCAACCGCCGCGAAAGCAATTAAGCGTTCTGCAAATGTTCCGTTGTTTATCCAACGCAGGGCCCATTCTGCTTTTTTACCTACGCATGGTACGGTATCAATAGCATGGAACAAACGATCTTTTTCGGCAGGATCCTTAATATAGGTGTCAATTAATAAAGCGTAAGTTTCAGAGTGGATGTTCTCCATCATGATCTGGAAACCATAAAAGCAACGCGCCTCCGGCAATTGTACCTCGCTCATAAAGTTTACGGCCGGTTCTCGTTCACAATACCATCGCTGGCAGCAAAAAAGCCAGGATATGCGATATGAAGTGGCGTTCGCCCGGGTTAAGGCTCTCCCAATGTTTCATGTCATCAGAAAGATCGATCTCTTCGGCTGTCCAGAAACTTGCTTCGCATTTTTATACATCTCCCATATTTCGGGATACTTAATAGGTAGAATAACAAAACGATCCTTGTTTTCTCTTAATAATAATTCTGTTTCTTCTGCCATGCGCTTAACTATATTTTAATATTCAATTCCAATCTTTCTTTAACACCGGTAATTTTAGCCGACAATGCCGCCAAGCAGTTGTTGTTAAATAATGACAAACATTTGATCCGTCATCTTAAACTACTTTAAACATCACCCCCACAAATCCCTCGTCTGACTCTTTTAACAGTGTATTCAGCCCCACCCGGCAAGCTGGTTGCCCAGTGGTTTCTCTTCCTTACCGGCAAGGATCGCCGATAATTTGGATAGCTTTAAAGAACTTATAATCCAAAGATAGGGGATGAAGATTTTGATTGTTAGTGATAGTTTTGCACATCACCTATAAGTTATTCACAAACTTTTTGTTAAGACTTTTAAAGCCTGTAAAAGAGCGGGTTAAATAAATATTATTGATGTGTTAAATTTATCGGCAAAAATTTTTGTTATGCTTTTGGAACAAATTTCATCGACAAAGAATTAACGCAGTGGCGGGTGTTTTTTGGGGTCAGATATTCGCCTTCAAACACGTGGCCCGGTGGGCGCCGCAATTGGCACATACAATTTCAACACGGTGTCCGTCCGCATCGGGTACGCGCTTTACCGCACCGGGTATTTCATCATCAAAACTTGGCCAGCCGCAATGCGATTCGAATTTGGTTTCGGATGTATACAGCGGCGTATCGCAGCGTTTGCAAACGTATAAACCACGGGCCTTGTTGTTTAACAGTTCGCCGGTGAAAGGGCGCTCGGTACCTTTATGTAAAATGATATATTCTTCTTCGGGTGTTAATTGATTGTAGTTACTCATGATTTCACAGATGTTTGATTGATTTCAGAGATCGGACTGTTAGTGTCCGTCCGCTTACCTACAAGATACGACAAACCCATAGTACATTTTGTTTTGAAAACGGATGTTTACATAGGTTTGACGGAAGTAAACTAACAGGGTGTCATTCTGAGCGGCAGCGAAGAATCTTATAATATTGACAGGTAAACGTTTACTTATCCTGCGTAGAAGATTCTTCGCTACCACTCAGAATGACAAAAAGGAATGAGAAGTTAAACTACTTCGCCACTACATCCAAATGGTACTCCTGTATCAATCCCGGGTTCTCAGGTGTCAGCGTAAATGCCACTTTAATATTGGCGTTTTCGCCCTGCATTATAAAGTAGCCGCGCATCTGGTTTTCGGCAACCACATCGGTAACGGATATTATGTTACCGGTTTTAGCAAAAGCTTCAGCAGTAGCAACCTTCAGCTTATCGGGGAAATAATCCATAAAGAAATTATCAGCAAAAATACCGCTGGCTTTAGCTGTATCCCAATTGCTGATCACTTTCAACAGGTCGGCTTTGCGCTGGTTTAATATGGCCGATGCCGGCAGCGTACGTGGTTTAATAGCCGATAGCACCAGAAGCGTATCCAGCACCCGGTTGTTAATTGCACCTGCATTTGCATAAGTTAAATTGCCGAAAACGACCACCCCTACGCCGTAGTCGGGCATAATATTCCACTGACTGCCAAAGCCCGGCAAGCCGCCGGTGTGGCCTATGTAAACGCGGTTATCGCAATCTTTGGCCCAACGTAATCCGTAAGCATAAGCGGATACATTTGGGCACGGCCTACCGGTAGGCGTTTTTGCATTGGCCGATAAATAATTTACATCCCACGGGTACTGCATTTCGCGGATAGAGCTGCGTTTTATGGGGCTGGTTTCTGCATCATTCCTTGGTGGCCAGGCATCCATATGTACGGCCATATATTTACTAAAATCCTCGATAGTAGTTATCAGGCCGCCCATGGCGCCGTAAGCGCCGTCGTGCAGTAAGGGCTGCTCAACAAATTTACCACCCAGCCAGCGGTAGCCTAAAGCAAGTTTATTTTTGGGCACTTTGGTGTATTCCCAATACGTATGGGTCATGCCCAGCGGGTTTAAAATATATTGGGTGATATAATCCTGGTACGTTTTGCCCGATACCTTTTTAATGATATAGCCCAACGTAGCAAAGCCTAAATTACTGTACTCATATTTTAACCCGGGGTTGTTAGAGAACGAGACCCCTTTTTTATAAAGAGCCAGCAGTTCGTCATCACTCACGGCCAGTTGCCTGTCGCCCCGGGGGTTATCTTCGGGGTAGCCGGCGGTATGGGTCAATAAGTTTTTTATGGTGATTGGCGTAGCGTCTTTAGTCAAATACTTCAACCCCTTCATTTCGGGAATATAGAGGTACGCCGGGTCATCCAGCTTAAGTTTACCCTCATCGCGCAGCTTTAATATAGCCATAGCGGTAAGGCTTTTTGTCATGGATGCTATGCGGAAATCAGAACTGGCATCCGCAGGAATTTTTGCGTTGATATCGGTATAACCAACACCACCGCTATGCACCAGCTTACCATCAACCACAATACCATAAGCCATGCCCGGCCAATGGTTTTGTTCGGCGAAGTCTTTATATAGCTTATCTATTAGGGCGTAAGTCGATTGGATCTTTTTCAGCCTGTCCGCGTCCGCAAAGTGTGCGGGCCGGTAAGACTGTGCAGACGCTATAAAAGTAAGGGTTGATAAGGCGAGATACAGTGATAATTTTTTAGCGATCATGTTGCGTATTTGAGATAACCCAAGGTAGCGAATTTCTTTGTCATTGCGAGGAACGAAGCAATCGCAAGGGTGCAATGCAGATAATAGTTCGTGATTATATACGATTTGAGCGGCTTACGTGCTACTTACTGCTTGCAGAAGATCCTTCGCTATGCTCAGGATGACAAAAAGATGTAACAAAAAATCCCGGCCAAACTGACCGGGACTTCATAATATATGTTTCCCCTTTAGGGGTTAGGGGGCTGATTATAACTTCGCCAGTTCTTCTGCCATAGCAGCACCTATCTCGGCCGGCGACTCAACAACGCGGATACCACACTCGCGCATGATCTTCATTTTAGCAGCAGCGGTATCATCGGCACCGCCAACAATTGCACCCGCGTGGCCCATACGGCGGCCCGGAGGCGCGGTTTGGCCGGCTATAAAACCTACTACAGGTTTGGTACCATTTTCTTTTATCCAGCGTGCAGCCTCGGCTTCCATGCCACCGCCTATCTCGCCTATCATAATGATGCCGTGCGTTTCAGGATCATTCATTAACAGCTCAACCGCTTCTTTGGTTGGGGTGCCTATAATTGGGTCGCCACCAATACCTATAGCGGTAGTGATACCTAAACCGGCTTTAACCACCGGTCAACCGCCTCATAAGTAAGCGTGCCTGATTTTGAAACCACACCTACATTACCTTTTTTGAAGATAAAGCCCGGCATAATACCAATTTTGCTTTCGTCGGCAGTGATAATACCGGGGCAGTTAGGGCCAATTAAACGAGCGTCTTTATCCGTCAAATATTCTTTAACCGCAATCATATCCTTTGTAGGGATACCTTCGGTGATACATACAATAACTTTAATACCGGCTTCGGCAGCTTCCATAATCGCGTCGGCAGCAAATGCCGGCGGAACGAAGATGATAGATACATCGGCACCGGTTTTTGCAACGGCATCGGCTACGGTGTTAAATACGGGGCGGTCTAAGTGTGTTTGGCCACCTTTACCGGGTGTAACACCGCCAACAAGCTGGGTACCGTACTCAATCATTTGCGATGCGTGGTAGCTACCTTCATTACCTGTAAAACCCTGAACTATAACTTTAGAATCTTTATTTACGAGAACACTCATTGGTTTGATTTTCTTTTATATCGCAAAGCTAAAATTATTTTTGGCCGCTGCATGCTTAAGGTATAATTTTTTTGTGTGATGATGAAAAATTTACAAACGTGGGGCATTGTGCTTGCTTATCTCTGTAAATGCAATCGCTTCGTTGGCCTTTGCGCGCAAGGCTTGCCTCCGCTCAATTGCCGCGGAAGGGCTGTTACTTTTTCCTTGATGAAAAAGTAACCCAAAAATCAAGTCAGCCCGATCACTTCCACCCGCAAGGCCATACTCCCGGCCCGGCGTGCTGACAGGCCTTTGCGCTTCTTTTTCATTTTGCATATATAACTAAATGTTGGTTCTTTCCTAATCGTCATACGGGCAGCTTCGGGCGAAAGGCGGTAAAACAGGTGGGCTTGTGCGGCTGTACGGGCATTGGTAATTTTGCCTGAAGCCCGGGCCCTGCGCGACAACGGGCGGCAAAAGGACCGGGCCCGAGGTTTTGCCGGCTTTGCAGCGCATAAGGCCTGTGCGGCAGAGAAGCCTCCCGGATGACTTGATTTTTTGGTTACTTTTTCATCAAGGAAAAAGTAACAGCCCTTCCGCGGCAATTGAGCGGAGGCAAGCCAAGAGCGTCAATGGCCCATGAAGCGATAAGTAGCAAGCCTGCCTTAACCAAGGTGTCCGTCCGCTTAGTACCCGAACAGATATGGACATCCGGACGCCACTTACCCCGCTACAATCTTCCTATACTTCCCCTCATCAAACTCCTTCTCGCTTTTAGCAATCACAATAGTAGCCACCCCATTCCCTATCACATTAGTAATCGCCCGTGCTTCCGACATAAACCTATCCACCCCTAACAATATCGCCACCCCCTCAACCGGGATAACTTTAATGGCCGCCGGGGTTGATGTAAGCACAATAAAGCCGCTGCCGGTTACCCCTGCCGCGCCTTTGCTGGTTATCATTAATATGCCTATAATGCTTAGCTCCTGCCCTAACGACAGCGGGATATTAAACACCTGCGCCAAAAATATCACCGACATAGACAGGTAAATCGTCGTCCCATCCAAATTAAACGAGTAGCCTGCCGGTATAACCAGCCCCACAACCGATTTTGAGCAGCCAAACTTCTCCAGCTTCTCCATCATGGCAGGCAATGCGGGTTCAGATGATGAGGTACCCAGCACAATTAATATTTCCTCCTTAATATGCTTTAAATACTGCCATAAGCTAAACTTGTACATACGGCATATCAAATTCAAAATCACAAAAATAAACAGGGCCATGGTAACGTAAACCGATGCCATTAGCAGTGCCAGCGGTTGCAGGGTTTTAAGTCCATAGGTACTTATGGTATACGCCATCCCGCCGAAAGCGCCTATAGGGGCCGCCTTCATTACAATGTGCATAATGTTGAAGAAAACCTTCGATATCTTGTCAAATACATCAATAACCACCTTGCCGCTATCGCCCATTTTACTCAGCCCAAAACCAAACAATATCGCGAAGAAAAGCACCTGCAAAATATCGCCTTCGGCAAAAGCTTTCATGGCGTTGCTGGGTACAATGTGGGTGATGAAGTCGCCCCAATGCATTTCGGCGGCGGCTTTTTGGTAGGTGGCCAGCTTGGCGTTATCAAACGTAACATGGGCGGTAAAGCCTGCGCCGGGCTTAACAAAGTTGGCAACGGTTACACCAATTACCAGCGCGAAAGTGGTTACTATCTCAAAGTAAAGCAGCGCCTTACCCCCTACCCGGCCCACCTTTTTCATATCGCTCATACCGGCAACACCCAGCACAATGGTGAAGAAGATGATAAACGGTATCAGCATCGTTATCAGGCTGATAAATATCTTGCTTATTAGCTGCGCTGTCGTTGCAAAACCCGGAAAGTTAAGCCCTACAACAATCCCAAGCGCAATAGCAAATAACACCGGAAGGTAAGGTTTGAAAATAATCGTTTCATTATAACAATAATACGATTATTAAACACATTTCATAAGGTTAATGTAGCGACTTGTCCGTCCGCTAAGTGGCCGCGACAAAACGGACAAGCGGACAAACTTTAGTTCTCATCAGTATTTATAAATCTTGTCCGTCCGTCCATTTTGTCTCAGTTCCTGAACGGACGGACAAGATTATTGGGGCGTTACCCTTCGGGTCAGGCTGTACGCTCATACTGCACGGGCCTTAGCCACAAGGCCGGTATCCACTGCCATCCTTAACGCAACTACGTTCCCGACACGTCATTGCGAGGAACGAAGCAATCTCTTCACTCGCTAATCAATAACCACAATATTTGTGCTGGCAGTTGCCGATGAAATTTATCAGATTGAATATCCTACGCAGAGATTGCTTCGTTCCTCGCAATGACGCATTTTAGATTTGCTTATCAACTGGTAAAATAATAACCTTCCCAATTGGTAAAAATTAAATTTTATCACCTTAAAATTTAAATACACTCCCCCTTCACCCATTCACCTACATAATATATATACAGGAATGGCTTAGCAGTGCAGTTCTATAGTCCCGGAAATGGTTGATTGAATATCTTATACAAAGATAAGTATAATATATTGATTATCAAATATTTATGTAAATAAAGATAAAAACAATCTTGTCCGTCCGTTAAGGAGTTGGACAACTTTGGACTATCGGACAAGCTTATTAAGCAAAAGTGTCCGTCCGTTTCTCTGCCGGTACAAAAAGAACGGTCGGACAAAATATCAATTGTCCGACCGTTCTAAAACGTCCAGTTCCTTTGCGGACGGACACTTTAAATATTAATTACGTTATTATTAACTCCAGTGGCCTGGTACCCAAAAATAACCACGCGGGCGGCGGTCCCAATGCCCCGGTACCCAAACTGCATGCGGGCGTGGTATAGGCGCCCAATAGCCGGGGCGTTCAACATAAGTACGTCCCTTTGGTATCCATTCGCCTTCAATCCACACATGGGTTGCCGATGGGCGTACCGGGCGGGTAGTTACTACGGTATGGTGGCGTACCGGGCGGCTTCTTACAAATACTTGTGCGCTGGTGTCGGCTGCTGCAAACAGCACCGGGGCTGCCGATGCAAATAAAATTCTTCTTACTGTTTTCATAATAGTGTTTGTTTTAATTGTAGCGATGGTGTTAAAATCCATCGCTATTGGTATCTGTTAATTATATCGTAAAGACGCCCTCAAATAAAAAAGTTTAAAACCCGGGCGCAAAATTTCCTTTCGATAATTAATATAGCCTGATCGGCTATGCAGATTAATCAAATTATTATCTTCGTTGCATGTCACCGGCTGAAGCAAAAAAACAAATAGAAACCCTATCGGCAGAGCTTAAACAGCATAGCTACAACTACTATGTGCTGGCTATGCCTGCCATATCTGATTTTGAGTTCGATAAAAAATTAGAGGCCCTTACCGCGCTCGAAAAAGAGTTCCCCGAGTTCACGGACCCTGACTCGCCCACCCAAAAAGTAGGCGGCTTTATCACTAAGGAGTTTAAAACAGTTAAACACCGCTGGCCCATGCTATCGTTAGGGAATACCTATAACGAGCAGGAGCTGCTGGATTTCGACCAGCGTATCCGCAAAGCCATAGGCGACAATTTTGAGTATGTATGCGAGCTGAAGTTCGACGGGCTCTCAATGAGCCTGACGTATGAAAACGGCAAGCTGGCACGCGCCGTAACCCGTGGTGATGGCACCCGGGGCGATGAAGTGACCACCAACGTACGCACCATACAAAGCATCCCCCAACAGTTAAAAGGCGAGGGCTACCCGGCCGAGTTCGAGATTCGCGGTGAGGTATTTATGCACCTTAAAGCTTTTGAAAGATTGAACCAGGGGAGCGTGTAGATAACGGCGAGCAGCCTTATGCTAACCCAAGGAACTTTGCATCGGGCACCATAAAACTACAGGACAGCGCCGAGGTGGCCAAGCGCCCGCTGGATTGTTTCCTGTATGGCCTGTATACCGAAAAGACCTTGTTTAAAACGCATTGGGAGAGCCTGCAAGCGGTTAAACAATGGGGCTTCCATGTTGATGACCATAGCCGGCTTTGCCATGATATAGACTGCGTACTGGCCTTTATAGCCGAGTGGGATAAAAAGCGCCATCACTTAAGTTATGATATCGACGGCATTGTTATAAAGGTAAACAGCTACGCGCAGCAGCAAGAACTGGGCTTTACCGCCAAATCGCCGCGCTGGGCCATATCCTATAAGTTTAAAGCAGAGCAGGTACAAACCGAATTGCTGGCTGTAACCTACCGTGTGGGCCGTACGGGCGCGGTTACCCCGGTTGCTAACCTTAAACCCGTACTGCTGGCAGGTACCACCGTAAAGCGCGCCACACTGCATAATGCCAATGAAATGCTGCGGCTGGACCTGCACGAAGGCGACTGGGTTTTTGTAGAAAAAGGCGGCGAGATCATCCCCAAGATCATCGAAGTAAATTTAGAAAAACGCGTAGCCGGGGCGGCTACTATTGATTATATAACCGAGTGCCCTGCCTGCGGTACGCCATTGAAGCGCCGGGAAGGCGAAGCCGCTTTCTATTGCCCTAATGATGAGGGTTGCCCGCCACAGATCACCGGCAAAATGCAGCACTTTATCGGCCGTAAAGCCATGAATATTGACGGTTTGGGTGATGAGACTATTGAGACCTTATACCAACGTGGCTTTATCCGCCACATAAGCGACCTGTACAAGCTTGCCGACCATATTAATGAGCTAAAGCAGATGGAGCGTTTCGGCGAGAAATCCATCACCAACATGCTTGATGGTATTGAGAAGTCTAAACAGATGCCGTTTGAGAAGGTGCTGTGTTGGCTTAGGCATCCGCTATATTGGCGAAACGGTTGCCAAAAAGCTAACCATCCATTTTAAAACCATCGACAACCTGATGGCAGCCACGTTGGACGAGCTGATTGCAGCCGAAGAAATTGGCGAACGGATAGCCCATAGCTTAATAGAGTACTTCGCTACCCCGCAACACCGCGAAGAGATTGAAAAGCTGAAAGCGGCAGGCTTACAATTTGTAGCCGAAGAAAAAGAGGTAGTATTAGCCAGCGAAGCATTATCAGGCAAAACCTTCATCATATCCGGCACCTTCGAACGCTCGCGCGATGAGTTGAAAGATATCATCGAACAAAATGGTGGCAAGATATTAAGCAGTATATCAGCCAAACTAAACTACCCGGTAGCAGGCGATAACATGGGCCCGGCAAAGTTGGAAAAAGCACAGAAGCTTAATATCCCTATTATTAGTGATGAGGAGTTGATGGGGATGATTGGGTAGTTTGTCCGGCTGTTCGTTTTGTACCGGTTACTTAGCGGACGGACACTTAGCGGACGTACACTTATAGCTTTATGGGCCGTTGGCGCGCAAGGCTTGCCTCCGCTCAATTGCCGCGGAAGGGCTGTTACTTTTGTCTTGATACAAAAGTGACAAGGCCTCCGCGGCCATAGCGGGGCAAGCCAGAGCGCAAAGCAAAAAGTGACAGCCTTCCCCTCACAGACGGACACACTTTAACAATAATTAACATCATCACCCTGCAACCTTTTACTAATTAAACGCATCTTCGTATAAACTTATCATAAATGCGATTAGCTTTAACCTGGCTCTTATTTATCTCTTTTAATATCAGTGCGTTTGCACAGCAATTTACCGTCAGCGGTAAAGTTATTGATGATGTTGGCAAACCCGTTCCGTTTGCCAGCGTGTACATCCAAAACACCACGCAGGGTGCATCAGCCAATAGCGAGGGCGAGTATGCCATCAACCTAAAACCCGGTAAATATGTGCTGCAATACAAGGCTGTTGGTTATATGCATACCGACCAACCGGTCTTGCAGTCGCTAAGATGCTTATCATTAACCCGCGTGCGCCGGCATCGATATCGATAAGCGCAAAGCCGACACTGGAAGTGATCGGCAGGGGATAACCAGCGGATCTTCTGTTTCTTTATGGATCACTGCTTAGAAATGACATAATATCCGTTACCGTGGTTGCCAGCCAGATGCGGCTTCACTGGGCAACGCAATATTGGTGGCATTACGCACCAGTTGTGAAATGTCTCATTCCTTTTTGCATTCTGGTGGTAGAAGATGCGCGAAAGGTAAACGTTTACCTGTCAATAAGTTGTGCTAACGCCTCAAATGACACCTATTAAACTCGACCTATGGTTAAAAACGAAATGTACTATGGAGTTTGTCATATCTTGTAATCCGATCGCAAATCGTCAGCATCTGAAATCTTATTAACTGAAACGCCCGAGAAAAAATGATCGTTTTGCATAAAGGTACCGAAGCCTTTCACCGGCGAACT
>NZ_JABFCR010000052.1:0-23967 GCF_013087555.1 Mucilaginibacter humi | reverse complement strand
CAGCTTTGCAGGAATAAGAATACCACCAAAATAACCAATACCAACGCTATAACCAATGTTTCAATAACCTCATGTACAGAAACCTTTACTACGGTAATAGATTCAAACGGCACCACATAATCAACCCCGGTTGGAAATGATTTTTTCAACTGTGCCATGGTAGCATACACATTCTCGGCAGTTTCAATAGCGTTGCTGTTTGGCGCCCGGTAAACCAACAGATACGAAGCCCTTTTACCATCAACAAACGAATTACCGGCATAGTTAAATTTGCCCAATTCTATACGCGCCACATCTTTTAAATGCACTACTGCGCCTGTGCCAGGTTGCGTACGTACCACTACATTTCCAAACTCTTCGGGTTTTGCTAAACGACCTTTTACCAGTACAGAATATTCAAAGGTTTGTCCATGCTCTTGTGGTGTGGCACCTATTGTACCTGCGGCCACCTGTGCATTTTGCTCGTTTAACGCCCGGGTTACATCCGCCGGGGTCATACCTAATGCGGCCAATTTATCCGGCTTAAGCCAGATCCGCATACTAAAATCATCCGCACGCGATACTACATCGCCTACGCCCTTAGCACGTAATAACGCGTCTTTTATGAACACGTTAGAATAGTTATCTAAAAACGTAACATTATGCATGCCGCTTGGCGAAAATATAGCCACCAGCATTAATATGCTCGGGTTACGTTTACGTACGGTTAAGCCTAAGCGCTGTACTTCCTGCGGCAATGTTGGGGTGGCAATACCCACACGGTTCTGCACGTCCAATGCTGCTATATTAATATCAGTACCTACTTCAAAATTGGCGGTCATACTTAACGCGCCGTTGTTGCTGCTGTTACTTTGCAGGTAGGTCATACCCGGTGTACCGTTAACCTGGGTTTCAATTGGTGTTGCCACGGTTTGCTCAACCGTTAGTGCATCCGCGCCGGTATAATTACCGGTTATAGTTACCGTGGGCGGCGTTATCTCGGGATATTGCCCTACCGGCAAGGTGCTGATAGCCAAAATACCGACTATCACAATCACTATCGAAATAACAATTGCCGTTACCGGTCTTTTTATAAAAGTCTCTGCGATCATCTAAATTTGTTTAAATACCCTTATCAGTTCTTTGTTGGTTTAGCGCCATTGGCGGGCGGTGTAGCCGGCATACCTAAAGCAACCCTGCCGCTATCGCGCAACCGCTGAAAACCATCTGTAATGATCTTATCTCCGGCTGTTATACCATTCATTATTACTATTTTATCGATTAAACGCGGACCTATAGTTACCTTACGTTGCAGCGCAATGGTATCCCGTTTAGTTTTATTAGGATCGGTCTTATCTTTCATGGTAGTATCTTTTACAACAAACACAAAAAACTCGCCCATTTGCTCGGTTACTGCACGGTATGGTATAATTACCCTGTTGCCTGATTTATTGTTCAGCACTTTTAACACGGCGCTCATACCATCCTTTAGTATACCCCGGTCATTAGGGAATTGTACTCTTACTTTAATCGAGCCTGTCTGGTTATTTACACCCCTGTCTATCGCTAAAACTTTACCCGGCTTATTATATATGGTAACACCGTCGGAAAGCTGGAGCCTGAATGTTGAGTCAGTGCTGCTTTTCTGCAGATCATAAAAGCGATTGATATCTTGCTCATTGATCACAATATCAACCCCTATAGGGTTTTCGCTTGATACCGTATTTAACAAGGTAGTGCCTGCGCCTACCTGTGACCCTAACCTAACTTGTGATATACCTATCCGCCCGGTAACAGGTGCTGTAATGGTTGCGTAAGACAGATCTGTTTTAGCTGATGATATAGCTGCCTTTGCTACATCAACCTGCCCTTTGCTTGTTTCGTAGGCAGCGGTAGCCCGGTCGACCGTCTGGCGGGCAACAGCATCATTTTTTAGTAGCATATTATACCTGTCTAAATCCTTTTTCGCTTTTGACAGATTAGCGTTGGCACTGGCTAAATTGGCTTGGGCCTGTAATAATGCTGCCCGGTATTTACGCTTATCAATTTCATAAAGCGCCCGGCCCTTCTTTACGATTTCGCCCTCCTTAAAAAATATGCCGGTTATAAAGCCCGACACCGGCTGCGCAGTTCAACGTTATTCAATGATACAACAGTTCCCTGATATTGGTCGTAATAAACGGCATCTCCGGTTTGCGCCTCGGCTGTGTTTACAGGAGTTGGTGGTATAGCCTGTACTGCCGTGTTGTTTTTACAGGATGCAATGGCTAACATAGCGACCGGGGCTAACCAAAATAAGTGCTTTTTTTTCATTTGTATGGATGGTGTTTGTTGTTCAGTAATAGTTATTCAACATTAAGTATACCTAATGCTCTTTTTAAATCAATTTTGCTTGACAGTACCGGAACAACGAATTATAATAATTTAATTCAGATGTCCGCAAATCAGACTGCGATACAATAACATCAAGGTAAGTTTTTACCCCTTCGCGGTATTGCAGGCTTACTACATTATATACATCCCTTGCCAATTCAACATTTTGTTTAAGTGTTTGGTAGTTGTTGTAATTGCTTTTATAACTTGCTAATGCCTGTATATACTGTGTACTAATAGTGTTTTGCGTGTTAACGATATCCAAATCTGTACGCTGGATTTGTAACTGGCCTTGCTTAGATTTTGCAATCGCCTTGTACCCTGAAAAATAGGCAGTGATAATGATAAACCTGCATAGCCCGTTGGGAAAGCATTTTTATAAAGATCAGAAAAACGGGTGTTAAAATAAGCCAAATTATAACTACCTATAGCAGATAGCGAGGGCAAAAATCCCCAGCGGTAATAGTCTACATTCAGTGATCTGATATTTTTTTGTGTTTGCAATAACCGGTACTCTATCCTGTTATTTACATTTAACGTTTGATTTGTATCTATATAAGTTTCTTTTTCGTAGGTGGTTGAATCATAAGCCAGGCTTATATTTAATGCCGGGTTTACACCCATTATTTGTTTTAGGTAGGCAAGCTTGCTGTTAATTGTTTCGGTAGTTTGCTTACGTACGGCCAACTCATTGTTTAGGGCTATGGTGGCTTGTTTATAATCTATTTTATCAACAACCCCTGCTTGGTACCTGTTATAGGCATCTTTTAAACTACGTTGCAGGCGGGTAATATTCTCGTTAATAATATTAAGTTGTTTTTGCGATAACAGCACATCAAAAAAGCCTTACTTACATCTGATACTACATTGATCTGGCTACTTTGCGTATTTTGTTCATAATATAACCTTGAATATTTAGAAGCCCTTGACGCAAGCAATACATCATTATTGTATATGACCCGGCTGGCCTGCAGCCCCGTGCTTGAAAACTCATCAATACTTGATACTACACCCGGAGTAGTGGAAGCAACAGGGCTGCCTTTAAAATAATGGTTGTAAGCGGCCGAAGAATTAACTTGTGGCAACCAACCGGACAAACCTATGCGGATATCGCGCTCATTTATCTGCTGATCTATGGCTGCCTGCCTTACAGCCGGTTGGTTACGTAAAGCATACCCTATACTTTCTTTTAAGGTCACAACGTTAGGTATACTATCAGTACCGTTTTGAGCAAAAATTGAAGTGGTATTTAAAATCAGGATAAAATTAATTATCAACAATGGGTGTATTTTTTCATATAATAGAATGATCGGGGGATCTGTAAATAAAAAATTCAGGTGAGGGGGAACCTGTTTTTTTCCGTCTAAATTATTAGGAAGTGCGAATATGAGATATTGAAAATTCAAACAGAAATATGCCTCAAGATTTTTACGTAAATACTACAGAAAACCTATCATTAACGATGTTTTTAGCAGTTTTTTGAAAAAATGAAAAATAAAGGCGTTAATTAAACAAAAAATTTAATTAATTTGCCGAGTGGGAAATGCATTGCAGTTTGAGAAAAGTGGAATGTTTAAAAAAATTACATACTAAATATAGGTTATAAACTTATTCATGGTATTTTTACAAAAAATTTAAGCAGGGTTAATACATGGTTAAAAAACTACATGAGAAAATTGCGCAATTTAAAGATGCAGCAATGATCAGGGAGAAAGGACTGTATCCTTACTTTAGGCCTATTGAGTCTGGACAGGATACAGAAGTAATAATAGATGGCAAGCGTGTATTAATGTTTGGATCTAACTCATATCTTGGCCTTACCAATCACCCGAAGATCAAAGAAGCTTCAAAAAAGGCAATTGATAAATACGGGACAGGTTGCGCGGGATCAAGATTTTTAAATGGTACACTTGACATACATGTTGAATTAGAAAAAGACTGGCTACATACGTTGGTAAAGAAGATGCTGTATTATTTAGTACAGGTTTCCGTGTTAACCTGGCGTTTTATCTTGCGTATCGGGCCGTAATGATTATTTAATTTTGGACGAATATGATCACGCGTCATTAATTGATGGTAGCCGCCTTTCGTTTTCAAAAGTTATTAAATACGCCCATAACGATATGGTTGATCTGGAACGCAAGCTGAGCATGCTACCTGAAGAAGCTGTAAAAGTTATCGCTGTTGACGGTATCTTCAGCATGGAAGGTGATATTGTTAAATTACCTGAAATTGTTGAGCTGGCTGATAAATACGGTGTTAACATTATGGTTGACGATGCCCATAGTTTGGGTGTTATTGGCCACAATGGTGCAGGTACTGCATCGCACTTTAATTTAACTGATGATGTTGACCTTATAATGGGAACATTCAGTAAATCATTGGCATCATTAGGTGGTTTTATAGCTGCAGATCATGATACTATTGATTATATGAAGCACCGCGCACGTTCATTAATGTTTAGCGCAAGTATGACGCCAGGCTCTGTAGCCAGCGTTATTGCAGCATTAGATATTATTGAATCAGAGCCGGAGCGTATCCAAAAACTTTGGGATAATACCAACTATGCCATGAAACTTTTGCTGGAAGAAGGCTTTGACCTTGGCCCAACAGAAAGCCCTATCCTGCCTATCTATGTAAGGGATAATGATAAAACCTTCCCGGTAACCAAGCACCTGCAATCATCTGGTGTATTTGTTAACCCGGTTGTATCACCGGCTGTACCTTCAGATTCATCTTTACTGCGTTTCTCATTAATGGCAACGCATACATTTGCACAAATTGAAGAGGCAGTTGAGAAGATAACCAAAGCCTTTAAAGATGTAGGCGTTGAGCTACATGTTAAAGAAAAAATATAATTAAACACTATATAAAATGCGGCTATTTAAAAGATGGCCGCATTTTTTGTTTACTACCAATAAAATTCTGCCAGCTACATGAAAAAAATAATACCGGTAAATTCTAAACAGGAACTTACAGCATTTATTGATTTCCCGCATGACCTGTACCAGAAGATCCAAACTATGTGCCTGAATTATTTATAGCACAACGCGATCTGTTAACCAAACACCCTTTTCATAAACATAATAAGCTACAGTGTTTTTTAGCATATGACGGGAATAAAATAGTTGGTCGAATAGCAGCCATATTAAACAACGCCCACAACGAGTACAATAAAGCAAACGACGGATTCTTCGGTTTTTTTGATTGTATAAACGATCAGGATACAGCTAACCTCCTTTTTAAAACCGCGACAGATTGGTTGAAGGATAAAGGCGTAACCGGCAAATTTTTAGGGCCGGTAAATTTTTCTACCAATGAGCCATGTGGCTTGTTAATTGAAGGCTTTGACAGCCCGCCGGTATTAATGCAAACCTATAATGCGCCTTATTATGCACAATTAATTGAAGGTTTTGGTTTTGTTAAAGATGTGGACCTGATTGCCTGGCATTGGGACGGTAATAATTATGATGATAAATCGGTAAGGCTGCTTAATGCTTTACAGGAACGTTTAAAACGCAATAATATCGTCATCCGTAAAGTCGACCTGAAAAATTTTAAGGAAGAAACAGCTAAGCTGCGTGAGGTATATAATTCAGCATGGGATCAGAATACAGGTTTTGTGCCATTAACCGACGAAGAGTTTGATTACCCGGCCAAAGACCTAAAGTTGATACTTGACCCCGAGTTTGCCCCGGTTGCCGAACAGGATGGCAAAATTGTAGCATTTGGATTGGCGTTGCTTAATTATAATGAAATTTTTAAGACCATCAAAAGGGGCCGCCTATTGCCTACCGGGATATTTAAGCTATTGTTTGGCAAAAAGAAGATCCAGAGTTTACGGATATATGCTTTAGGGGTAGTTGATGGCTACCGTAAAATGGGTATTGAAGCTGTTTTATATGGCACCATCATTAAAAATTATACTGCAAGGGGGCTAAAATGGGCTGAGGCCGGATGGACACTGGAGAACAATACCCTGATTAATGAGGCCATCATCGCTATAAAAGGAGATCCTTATAAAAAGTACCGGATGTATCAAAAGCAAATATGAAAGAGAAGGTTTTAATAACCGGTGCCAGTGGTTTTGTGGGTTATCACCTTATCGCTGAAGCGTTGCACAATAATCTCGAAGTATACGCGGCGGTAAGGCAAAACAGCAGGATAGAACATCTTAAGGAGCTGCCCATACAATATGTGTACCGGATTACAGCGACATTGATTCTTTAAAAGCTGAGTTACAGGATAAGCAATACGATTATATTATACATGCGGCAGGCGTAACACGTGCTATATCAGCCGCTGAGTATGATCTGATAAACGCTGATTTTACTGAAAACCTGGCCAATGCCGCCGTTCAATCAGGCATTAATTTAAAGAAGTTCGTGCTGATAAGCAGCCTTGCTGCAATAGGCCCCTTAACAGGCCTTAACGGTATAATAACTGAAGACACTTCCCCCAAACCCATTACCGCCTACGGAAAAAGTAAGCTATTAGCGGAGCAAAAACTAAGAGCAATAAAGAATTTAAACTACATTGTTTTACGACCAACTGCTGTTTATGGCCCGCGCGATACGGGGATTTTTATCTTTTTTAAACAGGTAAGTAAACACCTTGAAGCCTACATTGGCCGTGGCCAGCAAAAGTTAAGCTTTATTTATGTAACCGATTTAGCTAAGGTCAGTGTAAGATCGGTATACGCAGCCGGAAATGGCACTTACAATTTAAGCGATGGCAATTTTTACGATAAGTATGAATTGGGACAGCTAACTAAGACTATTTTGAACGTTAGAACGCTCAGAATTCATCTTTTGTTAGTCTTTGTAAAATTAATAGCCGCGGTATCAGAAAAAGTAAGTTCTATGAGAAACACGGCCCCTATTTTAAATCTCGAAAAACTTGACGAGTTAACGGCTGCTAATTGGTCGTGCAGTATTGAACTGGCAAAGCATGAGCTTGGCTTTTATCCTCAATACCCATTGGCGGCCGGTTTAACCGAAACCCTAAAATGGTACAGGGATAATAAATGGCTATAATACCTTAAATTTATATTCTATCATTAATCATAAAATGCTGTTTCATAAACTAACCGCTACTGTATTTGGCATTGGTTACTTAGGTAAGGGTGTTGGGACAATAGCGGCCTTTTTTGGTTGCATATGCTGGTACCTGCTATTTAAAAATGATCCGGCTATCCCCTACGCTATCCTGCTTATTGTTTTAGTAACAGCTTTGGGTGTATGGAGCGGCAACATGGTTGAACCGTTTTGGGGTAAAGATCATGGCCGGGTAGTTATCGATGAGCTGGCCGGCATGTTTATCAGTGTATTGTTTATACCTGTTACTATTCCTTATATTTTGATCGGTTTTATCCTCTTCAGATTTTTTGATATTTTAAAACCTTTACTTATTCGCAGGCTTGAAGCATGGCCGGGCGGTTGGGGAGTTATGGCCGATGATGTGCTGGCAGGCGTATATGCCAATGTTGTGTTACAGGTAATAGTCTGGTTGAAATTTTTCTAATGTCAGCGTTTAGTAAAACCTGTTAAAATTTTGTTAACTACCCACCTTTATTTGACTTTCTGACCACAGAAGTCTATTGTATTTAATTACCTTTGCACCCTAATTATCAAGCTTGATTAGGCACCTGACAATAGTGTAATTGCTTTAAAACTTATTCTTCAGTATAAGCGTAAGTTATAAACAAAGCCTGCAAACCGAGTTTGTATTTGTAAATACATGGATTTTAAAAGTTTATATCGAAAGTTTTCATTTATAGCTTTCTTATTATTTTTCACTTCAGCATTATTCGCACAGTCTACACGTGTTACCGGTATTGTTACCGATGGCGGAACGAAAACTAATGAACCAATGCCTTTTGTTACTGTAGGCTTTGCCGGTACCACCATTGCCGGGCCAACGGATAACGATGGCCGCTATGCTTTGACAACAGCTAAGCAAGTAACACAGATCAAAGCAACCTTTATAGGTTATAAAGATGTTATTATAAATATTGTACCCGGTAAAGCACAGGTTGTAAATATAAGGATGGTTCCGTCGCAGCAGGAACTTAATGAGGTAGAGATAAAATCAGGCAAAAAACCGCGTTATCGTAACAAAGGTAACCCTGCGGTTGAGTTAATACGCCAGTAATTGCGCACAGGGAACAAAACCGCCCCGAACATTATAATTATGTAGAGTATAAAGAGTACGATAAGATGCAATTCTCTATCGCCAATCTTAATCCTAAAATCGCAGAGAAAAAATTCTTCAAAAATACAAGTTCGTTTTAGATAACCGCGACAGCACCACTGTACCGGGCACATCATTGTTGCCGGTGTTTTTGGATGAAAAAATCTCGCAATATTATTACCGCAAAAATCCTGAAAAAGAAAGAACAGTAGTATTAGGCAAGCGCAATGTTGATTTTGGCGGTGCTATAGACAATGAAGGTATCGGCCAGTTTTTTAAGTACATGTATAATAAGGTTGATATCTATGATAACAGCATCAACCTTATTACCAACAACTTTTTAAGCCCTATTGCTAACGGTGCCCCTACTTTTTACAAGTATTTTATATCTGACACCATAACTACCGAAGATAATAAAAAGCTGGTTGAGCTAAGTTTCACCCCGCGTAATACTCAAGACTTGCTATTTCAGGGTAAGATCTATATAACGCTTGATAGTAATTATGCCGTACAAAAGGCGCAGTTAGGTATTAATAAAAACATCAACCTGAATTTTGTTAAGTCGATGACTGTTAACCTTGATTTTGAGAAAAATCCGGATGGTCGTTACCATCTGAGCAGAAGTAACACATTGGCAGATTTTGGTGTAAATAAAAAAAAATCGGGTGGTTTCTTTGGTATACGCACACTAACCTACAAAAACTACGAAGTAAATAAACCACGCCCCGATACCGCTTATATTGCAGCACCGGATGAGACGGAATTATCTGAAGAAGTAAAGAATAGAAGCGAGCAGTTTTGGGCACAAAACCGATTGGATACTTTAACCACGGCCGAATCAAAAGTTTATAAAAACATTGATAGTCTATCACATATGAAGTCTTTTCAGCGCACTGTGGATATTGCTACGCTGTTATTTGCCGGCTATAAATCATTCAATACTTTCGAGATAGGCCCATCAAATACATTTTACAGTTTTAACCCGGTTGAGGGTTTAAAACTACGTTTTGGTGGCCGTACCACGCCTGAGTTAAGCAAGCGCTATTACTTTGAAACATACGGGGCCTATGGTTTCAAGGATAAAAAATGGAAAGGGTTTTTAAGCGCTACTTATTCGCTTAATGATAAGTCTATTTATAAATTCCCCCAAAATTATCTAAGGGCAAGCTTTCAGCGCGATACCAAAATACCGGGCGCGGCTTTACAGTTTGTGCAACAGGATAACTTTTTGTTATCATTTAAGCGCGGTGTTAATGATAAGTACTTATATAATGATTTTTATAAATTTGAGTATATGCATGAATATGAGAGTCATTTCTCGTACCAGCTACTATTAAAAAAATGGACACAAACTCCGGCAGGCTCATTATACTTTATCAATAACACCGGTAATATAAACGACCTTACTACCTCAGAGGCCACATTAACATTACGTTACGCGCCTAATGAGAAGTTTTTCCAGGGCAAAATTTACCGCAGGCCGATTCCGGGACCAGACCCGATAATGAGCCCGGATTATACCCGTGGATTTAAAAACGTATTTGGCGGTGCTTATAATTACAAAAACCTGCATGCACGTATTGATAAGCGCCAGTATTTATCGCAGTTAGGTTATGTTGATGGTTTTATTGAAGGTGGTAAAATATTTGGACAAGTACCCTATCCGTTGCTAACGATTTTCCGTGCTAACCAGAGCTTTAATTACGACTTATACTCATATAACTTAATGAACTTTTTAGAGTTTGTGAGCGATCAGTACGTATCATTAAATCTTGATCAGCATTTTATGGGTTTCTTTTTCAATAAGATCCCGTTGTTAAAGGCGCTTAAGTTACGCGAAGTTGCATCGTTTAAAGCCATATATGGCCAATTAAGTGACAATAACAACCCGACGCTTCATCCATCATTATACCAGTTCCCCGTAACAGCAACCGGACAACCTATCACCTATTCATTAGGCAACACGCCTTATATTGAAGGTAGTGTTGGTGTCGAAAATATATTTAAATTTATACGGGTTGATGCTGTTAAGAGATTTAACTATCTGGATCATCCAAATGTATCGCCATTTGGTATACGTGTAAGAGCAAAATTTGATTTTTAATAAATGGAACAACAAACATCCATACGTACTAATCTGCAATTAGGCATCTATAAGGTCATAGATCCTTTTGTTAAAGTTTTAATAAAATTGGGTCTCACTCCTAACGCGGTTACCTCTATTGGGTTTGTATTGAACATCGGTGTTGCTGCAATATTTATTATAGGTGGTGAAGAAGGTAACCGGGGCGATCTGAGCTATATAGGTTGGGCAGGCGGGCTTATTTTATTTGCCGGCTTATTTGATATGCTTGACGGACAGGTTGCACGTTTAGGTAATATGAAATCGACATTTGGTGCCTTATATGATTCAGTTTTAGACCGGTATAGCGAACTGATCATGTTTTTTGGTATCTGCTATTACCTGGTTGCGCAGCACTATTTTTTAAGCTCTATATTTGCTTTTATAGCATTGATTGGTTCTATGATGGTAAGCTATGTAAGGGCCCGTGCAGAAGGTTTAGGTATTGAATGTAAAGGTGGCTTAATGCAACGGCCCGAGCGTGTGGTTACCATTGGCTTATTTGCCATAATATGCGGAGTAAGCTCACAGTACATTGGTGGCAATTATAAATTATACGTTCCCGGCATAAAGTATCATGTTTTTGAAACCATGTCTATCTTTACTATACCTATTACCCTATTGGCTGTATTAACAAATATTACCGCGTTTAACCGATTAAGAGACGCGAAAAAAGCCTTGAGTCTCAAGAAAAAAATAACGTCACCAATTGATGAAATTATCTATTATATTTTTATTTACTGCTTTTTGCTCTTATTTACCCGTAAGCAAAAACGTCGATAAACCTGCAATTAAACCTGCTACAGCTACCAATGATGGGGAAGATAAATTCCCGGTACCGCCCGAAAGCGTGAGTCGATTGTTTTATATGCAGCGCACCGCTAACAGCAATACCATTATTTATGAATTAAACGCGCCTAATGGTAAGATAGATTCAGAAAATCCGTTACACGTATATTGGATAAGATACGCAGAGAAAGGGCAAAAAGAAGAATTGAGTTATATACAACGTAAATTTGCTTATGGCGTAATAACTAAGAAACTGGCTAACGATCAATTTGATGTCAGATTTGTATCTTACAAAAAATTTCCACTGCTTTTGATGAAGGCAAACGACGGAAAATATCATATCTTCGCAACTGTTGCGCAAAAGCAAATGATGCTTAACCGCTTATTTGTAAAAATAGAAGGAGGCTCTTTCTGGTTACCAAACGTGGTATATGTAGAGCTAAGAGGAACAGATCAAAACACAGGCAGAGAAATTGTAGAACGTTTTAAACCCTGATTTACTATGGCAAAAATTTCATATCAAATTCACAGGAATCAACAAGAATGTTTAAAAGCGACCTTTTGGAAGCTTTATCAAAAGTTCATTACCGGGTACCGGTATTTATTTTTGTACCGGTTATACTCGCCAGTACTTATATAGCTTTTTTGTTAAAAACATTGGTATAGTAACTTATATTGAGTTTTTCCTGATAGGTCTTTTTGTATGGACGTTTACAGAATACGTTATGCATCGCTTTGTATTTCACTACGTGCCAAAAAACAAAATAGGCTTACGATTGCACTTTATTTTCCACGGTGTACATCATGATTATCCCAGCGATGCAAAACGCCTGGTGTTGCCACCATCAGTTAGTATCCCCTTAGCTACTGCATTTTACTTTTTGTTTGACGCTATATTGCCTGCTAACTATATCTTTGGTTTCTTCCCGGGTTTTATATTGGGTTATTTGTTTTATGATATATCGCACTATGCTATACATCATTTTAACTTTAAAGGCAATATCTGGAAAAAGATAAAACAACACCATATGCTGCACCACTACCGTGGCGCCCGAAAGAGGCTTTGGCGTTAGCTCTCCCCTTTGGGATAAAATTTTCCGTTCAGACTTTATTAAAAAATAGAATGACTGGAGTGGTTAATCATGGCCCGGTTGTAAATGCCAGATCAATAATAACCGTTACACTTTTATCTGTTGCCTATATTTTACTATCATCGTGGGTAGTTGGCTTTAAATCAGACCAGGTAGTATTGCTGGTTATTTTTAATGCTTGTTTTTACCTTTCTGCTATCAGCCGTAAATTTATTCTGGGTTTTAGTGTTTTTATCGTGTATTGGATTTTATTCGATTACATGAAGGCATTCCCCAACTATAACGTAAGCACCGTACATATTGCTGATCTTTACAATTTTGAAAAACATCTTTTTGGAATAAATTACCGGGGCCACTTATTAACTCCAAACGAATACTGGAAAATAAACGCTACAACCATATTAGATATCATTGCCGGCCTGTTTTATATTTGTTGGATTCCGGTACCCCTTGGTTTTGCGGCTTATTTGTTTTTTAAGAACAGGCGCGAGTTCCTTTCTTTCGCTATAACTTTTTTGTAGTAAACCTTTTAGGATTTATTATATACTACTCCTTCCCTGCTGCACCCCCATGGTATATCCGGGAGCATGGTTTTGTTTTTCTTCCACATACACCCGGCAATACCGGCGGACTGATACGGTTTGATCATTACTTTAATGTTAACGTCTTCCAGTCCATCTATCAAAAAGGATCAAATGTATTTGCGGCCATGCCATCATTGCATTCAGCTTACCCTGTTATAGTGGTTTATTATGCATTTAAAAACCGCGTTGGGTTGGGCAAGTATATCCTCTCCACTGTAATGGTTGGCATATGGCTTACTGCTGTTTATACCAGTCACCATTATATTTTAGATGTATTGGTAGGGATTTGTACTGCTATATTCGGCATCAATCTATTTAATGTACTTTTTTCTAAAGTACCAGCACTCACTCAATTTTTAGATAATTATGCTACATTTATAAGTTAATTATACCTTATAAATGAAGCTTTTACTTACTGTTTTTACACTGGCTGTGTCGGTATGTGCAATAGCGCAAACTAATTCTTTGCGGTCGGCTGTGTATAGTCCTTCAATTAAAACAGTAAAGCTTAGTGACGATGTAGAAAAAGCCGGTGTTAAACGGTACCACTTTAGACCTGAGAGCCCTCGATATTTATACGCTGACGCTTGCCGCAGGTAAAACTTATACCCTGCCTGCCAATAATAACCTTGACCAATTAATAGTAGTAAAAAGCGGCTCGGTAAATATAATCCTTAAAGACACTACGCAATTAGTTGGCCCCGGCAGCATAGCATTAGTTTTGGTCGGGGATCAGATCAGCTTTAAAAACCCATCAACTAAGCCAGTAAGTTGGTTTATTTTAGGGTATCAGTCAATAAATCCCGTAAACTTACAACGTGGCTATAACGCCGGTCCATCTTTTATAAAAGATTGGAATAAGTTAAAAGTAAATAAATCAGCGAAAGGTGAAACAAGATCATTGTTTGACAGAGCTACCACCATGTTTGAGCGCTTTGAAATACATGCAACAGCGCTAAACCCCGGCTACGCAAGCCACGACCCGCATACCCACCGTGTTGAAGAAATTATATTGATGTTAAACGGCGGCGTATTAGAAACCATAAATCAGGATTTAAAAGACGCGCATGCAGGCGATTGCATTTACCTGGCATCGGGCAGTTTGCATCGTCCAATAAATAATACTAACCAGCAATGCTATTATTTGGCCATCCAATGGCATAATTTAAAACCGACTAATAAACCTATTATCATGGTCATCCAACGCAGAGATTTTTTAAAGAACACCACTATAGGCATAGCCGGGCTTAGCCTTGCGCCTTTGTTTGGCGAATCGTTATTCGCTGCTCCAACAGCCCACACCTTCCGTAAAAGCACGCCCGAGCAACAGGGCATCACGTCATCAAGCATACTGGATTTTATCACCAAAGCCGAGGCAGGTAAACTTGGGCTGCATAGTTTGATGATTATAAGGAATGGATATGTTGTAGCCGAGGGCTGGTGGGATCCTTATAAGCCTGACCTGAAACATGTGTTGAACTCATTAAGCAAAAGCTTTACATCAACAGCTATAGGTTTTGCGGTAAGCGAAGGTTTGTTAAGTGTTGAGGATAAGGTAACCAAATTTTTCCCGAATGATGTGCCGGCAAACCCATCCCCATATTTAAATGATATGCAGATAAAGCACCTGCTTACCATGACAACCGGGCACGAGGCAGACACTTCTGGCCCAATGCGCAGTGATAACCAGGTTTGGACAAAAGGGTTCCTATCCCTACCTGTTCAGCGGCAACCGGGCACCTACTTCTTGTATAATAGCGGGGCCACATATATGCTATCCGCCATAATAACCAAGGTTAGTGGTAAAACTATGTTTGATTATTTGACTCCCCGCCTTTTTAAACCTTTAGAAATAAGTGGTATTGATTGGGAGGTTAGTCCGCAAGGTATAAATACCGGTGGCTGGGGATTGCGCATAAAAACCGAGGACATAGCCAAGCTTGGCGTGCTTTACCTGCAAAACGGTAAGTGGAACGGCAAACAGTTGTTACCTGCAACCTGGGCCCATGATGCAACCACCTATAAAGTACCTAACACCCCAGTTAAAGGGCAGGATACTTCTGTTAGTGATTGGCAGCAGGGTTATTGCTACCAGTTTTGGCGTTGCAGGCATAATTTCTTTCGTGGTGATGGAGCGCAGGGCCAGTATTGTTTGGTATCACGCGATTTGAATACGGTAATAGCCATTACCAGCGAGGTGCAGGATATGCAGAAAACCCTTAATTACGTGTGGGATTATTTGCTTCCCGGCATAAAACCCTCAACTTTGCCTGCTGATACCGCTAACCAAAATGCTTTAAATCAAAAATTAGCCACCTTAACATTATTACCGGCTAAGACTGATTTTGGCCAAAGCACCCGTGCACTGATATCAGGTAAAACCTTTAACATTAAAGACAACGCACTTGCTGTAAGCCGGGCGTCATTAACATTTAATGCTGATGAGTGTATTTTTATATTAAAAGGCAACCAAACAGAGCAAAATATAACCTGCGGATTAAATAAGTGGATAAAAGGTGAAACTACAACGGCTGGTGTATCCGCTCAAAATGCCATAGCCAGAAAATAGTAGCTGCCGGTGTTTGGACGAATGATAAGACCTTTGTAATTACCCTACAATATTACGAAACACCAAACTCCGACCTGATAATCTGCAATTTTGAGAATGATGCTATCAGCATAAAATTCCTTGCAGGCATTATCGCTAACAATGGCGGCACCCGCGATAACAGACCGGCTTTGGAAGGAGCAGCATAATAATTGTATTAATAGATAAGGGTTGGTTAATGAGTATGCTGCTCATCAGCCAGCCTTTTTTCAATTCTTGTATCGGGGATAAACCAGATACAAGCTACCAATACATATAAAGCCAGACTTATATAAGTATTGATCCATGACAAGGCTATAGCTGAAAAATAGCAGGCTAAGGATATTTTCCCTTTCCAATCGCCGCCTACAGCATCTGCCAGTAAAGACCTTTCGCCTTCATGCTTAACTAATAATATCATCAGGATAGAATAGGCTAAAGCATTCATTAACAGCACAAATCCATATAAAACTACGGGCCATATTTCGGTAAAATGACTCTCGCCCATCCAGTTTGTAACAAAGGGTACCATTGATAACCAGAACAACAAATGCATATTGGCCCAAAGTACAGATCCGTTTATTGATTTTACGGCATGCAGCATATGGTGATGATTATTCCAATAGATTCCCACATATATAAAGCTCAATAGATAACTGGCGAATACAGGCAACAGCGGAGTTAACGCCTTAAGGTCATGTCCTTCGGGCACTTTTAGCTCCAATACCATTATGGTAATAATAATAGCTATAACGCCATCGCTAAAGGCCTCCAGCCTGTTTTTACTCATGTTTACATTAACCGATCTCATAATTGATCACAAAGTAATAAAAAACGCCGCACACTAATGCATGCAGCGTTTTGTTTGTATATTATTTTAATCTATTAGTAATCAGAGTAATCAGCCGGGTAAAGGAAAAGGCTTTCAGCTTTTGATACATTCTTTTGGTATTCGGCCATTTTGCCTAAAGCTTTAAATCTTTCGTCAGCAAAAAATAATTTCCATTTATCCTTATTGTCCTGTAAGCCATTAAAAGTAGTCATGTACATCAGGTTGGGCATATGGCTACCGGCTATAACTTCGGCATAAAATATAGCGTTAAAGTTGTAGCCTTTAAATATACCTATCTCATCGCCCACGTTAAACATTTTTACTTTGCTGGCATTGTATTTTTCGGTGGCACTTTCGTAGCTGCGCAGCTCATAGATCCTATCGGCTTTCTTTGCTGTCAGGTTGGGCATAACAGGCTCCGGTGCTCGGGGAATGCACGCAGCAAAATGGTCTCTATCCGCGTATAGCTCGGGTTATTTGAGGGCGCTTCAAGGTAATCTTTACCGGCTTCAAGGTATTCCCGGTCTTTCAATAGCTTTTGATCAGTATTTTCTAATGCATCCCGTGTTTTGTAGGGTATATATACGTAGATCCTTTTATCCGGGCTATCTTGTTTAAGCACTTTAAACACGCCTACATTTTTAACACCTGCCTTATGCAAAGCTGGGATATACGCGTTTTGGAAATATGTATCTAATCGAGCTTCCTGTACCGCTGTTTTGAAATGATAGATCTTTAGCTGGTAGTAATACTGCGAGGCAGCACGCACATACAATCCGGAACATAAACAAGTTACAAACACAAAAAGTGCTACAAGCACCGCAGGGCAATTTTTATATACTACTTTCATTTTATTGGACTTTTAATCTTTAACTTGTAATAATCGTGGTAAACTTACAATTAACAATACAAAAACAGCGGTTGCAAGCTTTAATAAATTCGCGTCGACCCCAATATTTAACGTAAAGGCCAATACTAACTGAAATATTACAGCACCAGCTAATACTAATGCCAGGCTGATCCATACCGATGTTATGTTTAGCCAGCCAATTAACACCTCGGCAATAATAACCGACCCCAATCCTATTATTACAACGCCTATGCCCATGTTGATATCGGTGAAGCCCTGGAACTGGGTTATCAAATAACCGCTAACAGCAGTAAGCGCATTAGCAAGCGCTAAACCTATGATCTTCATCCGGTCGATATTAACACCTAACGATCTAACCATAGACTCGCTATTACCCGTTGCGCGCATAGCGATGCCGAAATCGGTCTTGAGCAAATACCCTATCAGCAATGTAATTGCCATTACAATCAAACCTAATATCAGAAATGTGTTTTGATTGGGATTGTTAACTAACTGCACGAATGTAAATACTGATGACGTACCGATTAACGGTAAGTTAGATCGCCCCATCAACGTTAAGTTAACCGAGTATAAAGCCGTCATAACCAATATCCCGGCAAGCAGCGGGTTGATCTTTAATTTGGTATGGATAATACCGGTTATAGCACCTGATAAGCCTCCGGCGATCAGTACAGCGGGCAGCACCACATAACCGGGCAGATGTCGCGTTAGCAAAATAGCTGTTACCACGCCGCCGAGGGTATAGCTACCATCGGTAGTTATATCAGGGATGTTAAAGATCTTCATAGATATATAGATCCCTAACGCTATCCCCGAAAAGCAAAGCCCCTGTAATAAAGCGGTTAGGTAAAAGTCCATTATTTTACAGCTTCAAAATTTGAAGGTATGGCTATATTATACTTCTTAACAGCTGCGGGGTTATAAACCCGTTTCCTGACCTTCACCATTTCGGGTTTTAAACCATCGGTTTTATGCGTTTTAAGGTATTGTGCAGCTTGCAGGCCTGCCTGATATCCCCATTGGTAAATATCAGCTCCAAAGGCAGCTACGGCACCCCGTTGCACCAATCCTGCCTCGCTGGTGAAGATAGGGACGTTGGCCTGGTTGCAATTCTTAAGTATAGTTTCAAATGATGCAAATACGGTATTGTCAGGGTTGGCAAAAAACGCGTCGATATGCTTACCTAATAACGCCCGGGTAACCAGCTGTGCATCAGCAGATGAATTTAGCGGCAAGGCTATCAGTGTAACATTCAGTTTATCAGCTAATCCTTTTATACGCTGCATCGCGTCGGCAGATTGAGGTTCGGCCTTGGTTATAGATCATCCCTATTACCAGTTTTGTCTCCTTTGGTTTTAACAATGTCGGTATTATAGAAAATGAAGTGTCTATATATTGCAGATCCTCTACAGCACCAAATAAATTGGCAGGCACCTTGCCATCTGCGCCAACAACCTTCATCCGCTCGGGTGTTGGCGATATCATTTCAAATATTGGGATGGTTTTGGTATTTTGAACTGCTGTGACCGATGATAGCGTAGTACATGTGGCCAGCAAAGTCACGTTTTCTGATATGAAGTAGTTTACGATCTGTGTTAACGTTGGGATATTGCCCTGTGCGTTACGGTATGATATTTTAATCGTCTTTTTGTCTTCGCTGAAGCCGTTTTGTTTTAAGGCATCGGTAAAGCCTACTCTGGCTTGTGCAATGGTGGCATCTTCAAAAGCGTCAACAAAACCAATTACGGGTACCTTGTTAGGTTTGGGAGAATTACATGCTTCTACAATAAAGGCTAATAAAATGAGTGGCAGGTATCTTTTCATTTTACTAAGGTAAATATTAGCCCTGAAAAAGCGGTGTTAAATATAGAACCGCTACAATGTAGGTGGATATTTTTCGTTATTTTAGCCATTCATGACTACTATTATATCTAAACTACCCCAAACAGGTACTACTATTTTTACCACCATGTCTGCACTGGCTGCTGAGGTTGGTGCAATAAACTTATCGCAGGGTTTCCCTGATTATGATTGCTCGCCCGAATTAATTGAACTGGTAAACAAAGCCATGAAAGACGGCCATAACCAATACGCCCCCATGGCCGGGGTAAAAGCATTGCGCGATGAGATTGCCTGTAAAACAAAAAAACTATACAATGCCGATTACGACCCGGATTCCGAAATAACCGTTACCGCCGGCGGCACACAAGCCATATTTACTGCAATTACAGCTATTATAAACCCCAATGATGAGGTAATTGTATTTGAACCGGCCTTTGATTGCTATGCCCCTGCTATAAAGCTGGCGGGTGGCGTTGTAAAGTCATTGGAACTTGAGCCTGCTAATAACTACCGCATTGATTGGGCCATGGTTAAAAAGCTGATAAACAACCGCACTAAGCTTATTATATTAAACTCGCCGCATAATCCTACAGCTACCATATTACACCAGGAGGATATTGATGCCTTAAGCGCTATTGTGAAAGACCAGGATATATTGATTTTAAGTGACGAGGTATATGAGCATTTGATATATGATGGCGAAGTCCATCACAGTATGGCCCGTTATCCCGAATTGCGGCAACGCAGTTTTATAGTTGCATCCTTTGGCAAACTACTGCATGCAACAGGTTGGAAAATAGGCTATTGCCTTGCCCCTGCTTATCTGATGCATGAGTTCAAAAGGTGCACCAGTTCCCGGTATTCAGTGTTAATTCGGCCATGCAGTATGCCATAGCAGAATATCTGAAAGACGAAAATATCTACCTAAAGCTACCCTCCTTTTTTCAGCAAAAAGAGATTATTTCAGGAAAGGATTAGGTGAAACTAAATTTGAATTACTACCTTCATATGGTTCTTATTTTCAGTCAGTTAAATATAGTCACCTAACAGTGGAATCTGACACCGATTTTGCATTACGGCTAACCGGGGAGGCAGGCGTGGCGTGTATCCCTACTTCTGCCTTTTATACTTTAGGTACAGATCATCGTGTTTTAAGGTTTTGTTTCGCCAAAAGGCAAGAAACTTTAGATGATGCCGTTAATAGATTGTTAGATTTTAAACTTTAAAGCAAGAAATAACGTATTAACTGCCGAACCCAAAAACTGCTATGGAAAATTTAAAGATCACTTTGTTTCAAGGATACCTTTTTTGGGAAAAGATCGATAAAAATTTACAAAACATAGGGCTGCGCTTAGGCAGCATCCGCGAAAAAACAGATCTTATTATCCTACCCGAAATGTTTAACACGGGCTTTACCATGAATGCCGAAGAACTGGCCGAACCCATGGGCGGTAAAACCATGCAATGGATGCAAAAGATAGCACAGAAATATGAATGTGTAGTTACCGGCAGCCTGATCATCAAGGAAAAAGATAAATTTTATAACCGGTTAATATGGATGCTGCCCGATGGAAAATGCAATTATTACGATAAAAGACATTTATTTGCCTTAGGCAAAGAACACCAAACCTACACCGCCGGAACAAAAAAGCTGATCGTAGAATTAAAAGGTTGGAAAATTTGCCCTATGATATGCTATGATCTGCGTTTCCCGGTATGGATGCGCAACGTCGACCAGGATTACGACCTGTTGCTGATAGTAGCTAACTGGCCCGAACGCAGGGCTTTACATTGGCGCACGTTAATCCCGGCGCGGGCTGTAGAAAATCAAAGCTATGTAATTGGGGTTAACCGTGTGGGCCATGATGGTAACGAGGTTTACCATTCGGGCGACTCGACCTGTATTGATCCTAACGGGAATGTGGTTTATTATAAACGCGATGAAGAGGATGTATACACCTTCACCATCAACGGCGACGAGGTTATAAAAACCCGGCGCACTTTGCCTTTTCTAAAGGATGCTGATAATTTTAACCTAATTTAAGATTTGGCTAAAGCCTTTTTTCTGTGATATTATTCCGTCGGCTAAAGCCGACGGCAATTAATTAATTCATCACCTTTTAATAAGTTTTTTCGGCTAAGATGACTTTAAAAACCATATTTCATTGCCGTCGGCTTTAGCCGACGGATTCAGATAAAAAAATAGCGCGGCTTTAGCCAAACAATAAATCATGAAATTTAACCTTTTTAAAGGATGTCCACGATTTTAACGTAATTTAACAATCCCTGTTATTATAAATCAGTTAACTTTATTAGTTTTATAGTTCAAATTATAGCTTAATAAGTGATAAAGATTCCGCGTATTTTACTTTTAGTTAGTCTGGCTTTTTTTTAGCCTTACGGTATCGGCACAAAAGAAAAAAGATTACACACCCTACGTTAACCCATTTATTGGTACCGGCGGCCACGGCCATACGTATCCCGGTGCGGTAATGCCCTTCGGTATGGTACAGCTAAGCCCCGATACCCGTTTAGAGGGTTGGGATGGCTGTTCGGGCTATCACTATACCGATAGCGTGGTGTATGGCTTTTCGCATACCCATTTAAGCGGTACCGGCATTGCCGATTATTGCGACATCTTATTCATGCCCACCACCGGCACACCTCAGTTTAAAAACACAGCTTACAGCTCGCCATTTAAAAAGAAAAACGAAACTGCATCGCCCGGTTATTATAAAACCAGGCTTGATAAATACAATATCGGGGTTGAATTGACGGCCACTACCCGTGCCGGTATGCACCGGTATAGCTACCCTTCATCGCCGGAAGCAAATATCATCATCGACCTACAGCACCGCGACCAAAGCTAAATTCATGGATCGAAATTATCAATGACCACGAGATCCGCGGCTATCGCGAATCAAGAAGCTGGGCCAATGATCAGCACGTTTACTTCTACGCCAAATTCTCCAAACCTTTCAAAAGCTATGGCATAGCAGTTAACGATGTTGTACAGGAAGGCGTTAAAAAGGCTGAGGGAAAAAACATCAAGCTGTATATCCGGTTCGATAATCCCGGCGAGGTAATCTCAAAAGTGGGGATATCGGCAGTAAGCGCCGAGGGGGCACTGAAAAACCCGGATACAGAAATGCCCGACTTCGATTTCAAAAAGTACTAAAGGCTGCAAAAACAACCCGGATCAATGCGCTGGCAAAAATAGAAGTTGAAGGCGGCGCGCCAGAACCACAGGAAGAGCAGGGAGGTGTAGATCTGCAAATGTATAATATGCGCCACTCGGAGAAAAAAACCAAAACCTGTTGATTACGGTAAAATAAAAGAACCATATTTTATACTGCATTGTATCATAGTATGTTATCCCCTAACATCTATAGTGATGTTGATGGGCAATACCGGGGTATGGATCAAAAAATTCATTTTGCCGAAGGCTTTAATTATTATACTGTTTTTTCTTTATGGGATACTTTCAGGGCCGAGCACCCGCTGCTTACGCTGATAGATAAAAAACGTACGCTCGATTTTATAAAAAGTTTTCTGGCTATTTATGATCAGCAGCATTTATTACCTATCTGGTCGCTGGCATCAAACGAAACTTATTGTATGATAGGTAACCACGCTATCCCGGTTATTGTTGATGCTTATGCAAAAGGGATACGGGATTTTGATGCTTTAAAAGCTTTAGATGCCATGAAAGCCTCTGTAAACCGCAACCAGTTTGGTTTGGTTGGTTATGGCACACATGGATTGGTATTGGCTGATCATGAAAAAGAATCGGTATCAAAAACATTAGAATATGCTTATGATGACTGGTGCATTGCCCAATTTACAAAGATGCTGAACAAACCGGTTGACTATAACCTGTACATACAACGCGCCCAGTACTGGAAAAACGTGCATAATAAAGATAATGGCTTTATGCAGGCGCAAGTTAACGGCGATTGGTTCAAGCCCTTTAACGCTACTGATGTAAATGATAACTATGTTGAGGGTAACGCCTGGCAATATACCTTCCTTGTTCCGCAGGATGTTAGCGGGTTAATGAGCCGCATGGGTGGTAAAGCACCGTTTGCCGCCGCTGGACGAACTTTTCACCACCAGCGCGAAGTTAACCGGCAAAGAAACGTCTGACATAACCGGACTTATAGGCCAATACGCGCACGGTAACGAACCAAGTCACCATATGGCTTACCTGTTTAATTTCACCGATGACGCGGATAAAACGCAATTCTTCGTTAACAAGATCTTAGACGAACAGTATACTGATAAACCGGACGGACTTGCAGGTAACGATGATTGCGGGCAGATGTCGGCATGGTATGTGATGAGTTCACTGGGATTTTATAATATCGCGCCGGGCCAGCAGCAGTTCCAGATCGGTTTGCCACAGTTTGGGAAAGCTGTTATCAACCTTGAAAATGGTAAGAAATTCACCATCATTAATGAAGGCACGTCGGTTACCCGCAACAACATTTATTTGCAGGGGATGAATCTGAACAAGAAATCGTACAACAAGCTTTATTTGGATTATGATGATATAGCTAATGGCGGCGAGTTTGAAGTTTATAGCGGCCGCCTGCCTAATAAAATGTTTATGCAGGACCTGGAGAAATCAAAATCAAGCATAACTGATAATTTGATAACCCCTAACCCTATTATTGTACTGTTACAAACATTTGCCCCGCCAACA
>NZ_JABFCR010000058.1:0-22987 GCF_013087555.1 Mucilaginibacter humi | reverse complement strand
TGTTTCATATATTTTATAATATTTATGTTGAATTCAATTAGAACCAATTTATGCGCTTATCCAATAAAACTACATTATTACATGTTTCATATATTTTAATATATTTAAAGGTAACGCCCTGCTAACCACTATTTATTTGCCTTACCAGTTATGTTCTTTAAAACGATAAATAACGGCGCCTTCGGCGGATCTCCCGGGTCCATAGCAGCAAAACCAGCACCAAGCAATAAGTCAATTTTTCCGTCGCCGTCTATATCCCCGGCATCCATGGTCATTCCCCGTGTAAACTGGGTGCCGTTAGGTAAGGTATAAGCCTGGAAGTTTAAGTTTCCTTTATTCTCTAAGTATACAAATGCCTCCCATTGAGTTTTGCCGGCCGGATATTCGCTAATTGCAGCTATATCCAGGTCGCCATCACCGTCAAAATCTTTAGCTATAGCTTTATTACAGCCACGTATAGGATAAAAATACTTTTGGGTAAAGTTGTTCTTGCCATCGTTTAAATAGATATATACTCCATGATACGGTTTTAAGATCTGGCTGTAATCGGCATTATCGCCGCAGGCATAGATGATATCTTTAAAACCATCGCCGTTAAAATCAACCAAATCAAAAGAAATTGAGCCGTATGATGGCGGGAAACTTAATACTTGTTTTTCGGCGAAATTGCCTTTACCATCATTGGTATATAAAAAGACACCCTCGTCGCCCTGGCCAAAAAGCGCCCAGATATCAGGACCTTGCTTGCCGCTGTAATCGAGAATTGTTTTTAAGCTCCCGGGCTTATTTCTTAAAACGTGCTCATCAATCTTATCCCCTGATTTCTCAAACCAGCTTAGCTTTCCGGCCATTTTACCAAACTGGGTAATCAGGTAATCGGGTTTACCATCATGGTTAAGGTCGGCGACATCAACTGATAACGGACGATTTAATCCTTCAAAAACAGGTTTACCTTGTGAACTTACTTCTCCTTTTTGTCAATACTTATATCAGTTATATTTCCGTGCTTAAAATCGTTTGCCTGCAAATTAGCGCCGATAACGGTAGAAGTTATCCTGTTTTTTTGGAACAGCATATTAACTATGGCATAGTTTAAATTAAATGCATTAAGTTTTTGTGCTTTATCATTCAGGACAATTAGCTTGTTTTCCAAACCGTCAAATACAATTAGCCGGTGAGGTGTTACACTCTCGTCTATTTTAACGTATGACGTTAATGCTCTCGGCCCAACAAATTCGGCAGCTGCTGGTTCTATTTTAAAGAAAGGCAACTGATGTATTGGTTCGGCCCTGTTTACCGTGGGCATATGTGCCGGAGATTTTGTAACGTAGTACGCAACTATTTGTTTCCATTTCTCCGCATCCATGGCAGGTGTAACCGGAATATAATCCTTATTAATATCCGGCGAATTTACCATACCGGCAGGCGCGGCAGATGGAATGCCGAGGTATATGCCCATAACAGGCAATACATGCCTTTCCCGGGTAGCTTTGCTTAATAAAGAAGGATCGGGCAATTTATGGCAGGATTTACAGTAATTAGCGGCCAGTGCCTGTCCTTTGCTTACATCATCCGCAGTATATTGCCCGTAAGTACTTGATGGGGAGGAATCCTTGGTTGAGCTATTGCATTGAACAAGTAATACAACCATCAAGACAAGGCATGTAATAATGGTAGTTTTATTGGATAAGCGCATAAATTGGTTCTAATTGAATTCGCTTATAAATATATTAAAATATATGAAACAAGAATGCCACCCCTGTTAAGAGATGGCACTTGTTATTTTAGTATGGATATTATTATACTGTTGTTAAATTTTCGCGATAGTAGCCCGCCTTTAATTTTTCGCCCATTTCGCTGTAAGCGTCTAATGTACGCTGCACATCTTCTAACGTATGCGAAGCAGTTGGGATAAGCCTTAACAATATTAACCCTTTAGGGATAACCGGGTAAATTACAATCGAGCAGAATATACCATAGTTTTCGCGCAGATCGCGGGTTAATGAGGTTGCTTCATACAAGTCGCCTTTTAAAAATACCGGGGTAACCATGGTATTGGTAACGCCTAAATCAAACCCACGCTCTCTTAATCCGGCTTGCAAAGCATTAGTGATCTGCCATAGATTTTTGCGCAGTTGCGGTTGCGATTTAAGCAACTCGAAACGTTTTTTAAGCCCCAATACCATTGGCATAGGTAATGCCTTGGCAAAGATCTGCGAGCGCATGTTATAGCGCAGGTAATCAATCACTGCCTTATCACCGGCAACAAATGCGCCTATACCTGCCATTGATTTTGCGAAGGTGCCAAAGTATACATCTACACCGTCAACGCAATCTTGTTCTTCGTGCGTACCGGCGCCTGTTTTACCCATGGTACCAAAGCCATGTGCATCATCAACCAATATCCTGAAATCAAATTTATCTTTAAGCGCGATGATCTCTTTTAACTTACCCTGCGCGCCTGACATACCAAACACACCTTCGGTAATTAACAGTATACCGCCGCCGCTTTGCTCAACTAAACGTGTTGCGCGATCCAGTTGCTTTTCACAGCTTTCCAAATCATTATGCTGATAAACAAAGCGTTTACCCATGTGCATCCGCAAGCCATCAATAATACAGGCGTGCGACTCGGCATCATAAACAATAACATCATTACGATTAACCAGCGAATCAATAATTGACACCATGCCCTGGTAACCATAATTTAAAAGATAAGCATCTTCCTTACCTACAAACTGCCCAAGGCCCGCCTCTAACTCTTCGTGATGGATGGAGTTACCCGACATCATGCGCGCACCCATCGGATAGGCCATCCCGTAATCGGCAGCAGCTTGTGTGTCAGCGGCTCTAACTTCAGGATGATTTGCCAATCCTAAATAATTATTCAAACTCCACACTAAATGCTCTTTACCATTAAATTGCATGTGCGGACCAATCTCGCCCTCTAACTTCGGGTATGAAAAATAGCCATGCGACCATTTTTGATGCTGACCCAATGGGCCACCCATACTTGTTGTTATTTTGTCAAATAAATCCAAACTGTTCCTCTTTTAATCGTTTTCGAATTGCAAATATAAGGTTTTATGCTGTTTTTTGATAGCGCATAGTTAACAAGCTCATTGTAAATACAAACTATAAAAAAGGGGAGGCACCTGTGTTAGCGTCTCCCCCAATTATTATAAACTATGATCTATGACCATAATTATACTTTAATCTACGTTATCGTGTAAGAATGAATTACTGTCGCGGATCTCTATTTTACCTTCACTGTCAGGCAGCAAAGTAAAGCGCGATACCCGGCTTTCGTCTGATGCAGGGGTTTCCTGTAAAGCTACTTCCTTACGTTTATAAGCAGGCACATTTTCCAGTTCCCGGATGTTACCGCTGCGCAATTTCATACTCAGGTCCTTAAGGCGCATAATACGTTCGCGTGATTTGCGCAATTGCTCTTCGATGGACTCATCAGTCTTATGTTCGTCGGCGCTAACCGGCTCTGGTGTTGGCTCAACTACTTCTTCCTCAGCTTCGGCTTCAAAATTTATGATAGTTTCAACCCCTGGTTCTGCCAGTTTGAAGGTAAATTCAGGCAGATCATTCTCCTGCTCGCCGATAGGCTGCTCATCTATTTCCCGGAAATTATATTTTATCATTGCCGGCTCTGCATCTGTCTCTTCAGGCCGTGTAGCAGCAAACAGATCAAATAGCCCTGTTTGTTTTTCTTCTTTTGGTTGCGGTTGCTGGCCTTTTATGTAAGGCTCGGCAGTAGTGCCCTCGCTAACAGGATTGATAAACTCGTTTACCGGCCTAACCAACGGTGCATCAGGAACCAGCATATTAACAATTTTCTTGCTGCTGTATTCTTTTTCGCGCTCGTCTTTAGTCTGGAAACCGGTGGCTATGATAGTTACCGATAGCTTATCACCCAAATTCTCGTCGCGGCAGTTACCCCAGATCAGATCTGCAGCAAGGCCGGCTTCTTCCCCGGATGTAATCAGTAATAATACTTACCTCATCCATGGTTACTTCCTTCTCGCCCGAGCTGATGTTTAACAGGATATAACGCGCGCCTTCAATCTCATTATCTTTCAATAATGGCGATGATAAAGCGCCCTCAACAGCACGTAAAGCACGATTCTCGCCTTCGGCAGAACTGCTACCCATTATAGATACGCCACTGTCTTTCATCACTGTGCGTACATCTTTAAAGTCGACGTTTATATAACCCGGTAGTGTTATAATTTCTGCAATGCCTTTGGCTGCCGTTGTTAAAATATCATCAGCCTGTGCAAATGCCGATCCTAAGGTTAAGTTACCAAAGATCTGGCGCAGCCTGTCGTTAGATATCACAAGGAATGAATCGACATATTTTTTCAACTCTTCCATACCTGCATCAGCCTGCATTTTACGGCGTTTACCTTCAAAAGAGAATGGTGTAGTTATAATACCAACCGTAAGGATATCCATTTCGCGGGCGGCTTTGGCTATGATAGGGCTTGCGCCTGTACCGGTACCACCACCCATGCCTGCTGTAATAAATAGCATTTTGGTGTTTACACCAAGCATTTGTTTGATATCGTCAATATTTTCAATAGCCGAATTTGCACCAACTTCGGGTATAGAGCCTGCGCCCATCCCTTCTGTTAAACTTGCACCTAATTGTACTTTGTTAGGGATAGGGCTTAACTCTAACGCTTGCGCATCAGTGTTACATATTATAAAGTCTACACCCGTTATACCTTGCTTGTACATGTGGTTTACTGCATTACCACCACCGCCGCCAACACCAATAACTTTGATGATTGACGACTTTTCTTTTAACATCTCAAATTGCATAATCCTTGTTTTTCAGCTATATGTGATTTGACGAATTTTAGATTTCACCATTGTAATATTAGCACTTTTTCAACAACCTTTTTCCACAAATGTGTATAATGTGGAAAAGTTAAAGGTTGTGGATAACTACCATCATTTTACTTTAAAAAATCCTCGTCTTTAATATCGTCTTTAATAAATTTCTTTCCGCTTTCCAGTATTTTTCCAAACAAGCCAAACTTCTTGTCCTCAACATATTTGTCTTTTACCACTTTGGCTTCAACCGGGGCTGCTACCTCGCCATTGTATTCCATTTTCTGGATCCCTTTGATCAACAGGCCTATACCTGTTGCAAAGGTTGGGCTTTGCAGCTCTTCGTAAACGTTTTTAGGCAATACCTCGTTTTTAGCCAAATGCTCGTTAGGGTAACCAACGCGGCAATCAAGTCCGGTAACAAACTCAACCATTTGCGGTAAATGTTTAAGTTGCGCGCCACCACCTGTTATAACCACACCGGCAATCAGTTTCTTTTCGTAACCGGATGATTTGATCTCATAATACACATGCTCTACAATCTCTTCCATCCGTGCCTGGATAACAAAGGCCAGATTTTTTATTGAGATCTCTTTTGGCTCGCGGCCGCGTAAACCCGGGACACAAACAATTTCGTTCTCTTTATTTTCTTCAGCCGGGCTGATCCGAACCTTACTTTTAATTGCTCTGCAATGTTGCGCATAACCGAGCAGCCTTCGCGGATATCCTCGGTAACGCTGTTACCACCAAACGGAATAACGGCGGTATGGCGGATAATACCTTCATGGAAGATGGCCACATCTGTAGTACCACCGCCAATATCAACCAATACTACACCGGCTTCTTTTTCTTCGTCGCTCAACACCGACTCGGATGACGCCAAGGGCTCCGGGATCAGTTCCCGGCTCTCTAAACTGGCTTTATTAACGCATTTAACAATATTTTTAATGGCAGTTACCTGGCCCGATATAATATGGAAATTGGCTTCAAGGCGCACACCCGCCATGCCAATAGGATCTTTAACTCCCGGTTCGCTGTCAACCGTAAACTCCTGCGGTAATACATGGATGATCTCTTCGCCCGGAGGCATTACCAGGTTGTACATATCTTCAATCAGCTTATCGATATCCTTGCGGCTTATTTCTGATTGCAGGTCGCGACGGGTTATTAGCCCGCGGTGCTGCAAACTTTTAATATGCTGCCCGGCAATACCTACGTTCACTACCCTTATTTCTACGTTTGATTGCGTGCCCGCGATATCAACTGCAGCGGTAATGCCCTGTACGGTTTTGTCGATATTTGAAACTACCCCGCGGGTTACACCCGCAGACTCGGCCTTGCCAATGCCCGGGACTTCGATCTTACCGTTTTTGCTCCGGCGGCCAACAATTGCGCAAATTTTTGTGGTACCAATATCCAATCCCACTACAATTGGCGAACTTTTTTCTTGTGTTGAACTCTTATCCATATTACTGTTTAATTAGAGATGTGTCTTTTTTAATTTTTGATGTATCGGCTCGCATTTTAAGTGAGTCGGCGGCTATTTTCATTCTTAGCGAATCGGCCTTCGAATTTTTTATACCTATTATTTGGTTGGCGTATTTAATGTTTATCACTTTGTAAGCATCCCAGCCAACCTGTGGCAATGCCTGCTTGTAAAATGCCATCAGGTTATGAAATTTTAACTCCAGCGAATCGGCACTACCTAACAAAATGCGCTGGTTACCAACCCGTGGGATCAATTCAATTTCATGGCCCGCATTTACATAGATCTGTGCGATCTGCGCATCCCAAAGCGAATCCTGTTTGATGAAGGAAACGGTTTTAAAAAGATCTTTCGCTAATGCCGTATGCAAAGTATCTACTTTATTGCCAAAAGGCTCATCAATGAATCCGTTTACGGCCAATACCCTCGCGGTAAAGTTGTCAGACATCGGTATCTTCAACCCGTTTTTATCAATATAAAAATCTGGTCAAACTGGTTCATCACCCGCATAATAGGCTGGCGCTGCGAGATCTCTATCATAATAACCCCATCCATGTCGGCATAAACTTTGGCATATTCAATAAATGGGTTAGCCTTTAGCCTGTTCTCCAACGTATGCAGGTTGATGTTATCAATTTTGCGGCCCACCAGTGTAAAGCTGCTTAGCTGCAAAATGTTTTCTACTTCTTTTTATCAATAAAATACTGGCTGCCGGGAATGTAAATTTTAACATCCTTGCATACTACTTCGGCCTTTTTAATCTCAATAAAACTCATCAGCACCACCCGGCCGCCCGGGCAAATCAGCCAGGTAAAACTTAGTAAGAGTATGCGCCATATTGGTTTCTTAAACATTTTCTAAAGCACTTTTTAACGGTTGTACTAACTGATCAATATCACCCGCGCCTACAGTTAACAGCAGTTCGGGTTTGTCTGATCTTACTTTCTCTAAAGCTTCCTTCTTGCCTAATATTTGTTTGTTAGCTAATTGCATCCGGTCCATTATCATGGCTGATGTTACGCCTTCGATAGGCAGTTCGCGCGCCGGGTAAATATCAAGCAGTATAAGTTCATCGCTCATATCCAGTACCTCGGCAAAGCCGTCCACAAAATCGCGGGTACGGGTAAATAAATGAGGTTGAAAAATTGTTGTGAGTTTTTACCGGATATAATTTTTTAATCGATGTAATAGCCGCTCTTAACTCTTCCGGGTGATGCGCGTAATCATCAATATAAATATAGTTGTCGTTTTTAACTATGTATTCAAACCTGCGTTTAACACCCCTGAATGATTCCAGCGCGTTTTTTATAGCATCCGCAGAAACACCCACCAGTAATGCCGCTTTAATAGCAGCAACCGAATTTTCGATATTATGCAAACCGGCAATACCCAGTTTAATATTGGTAATGCTTACGCCGGCACTTTTAAAATCGAAATAAAAATCACCATTCTCAATACGGATATTTTCTGCTATAGCATCGGCCGCTTCGCTGATACTATAGGTAAAGCCGCCATTCAATGGTAAGCCACGGCGATGTATCAATGTGCCGCCCGGTTTTATTTGTGATGCGTATAGTTTAAATGATTCTGTCAATTGCGCATGGTCGCCATAAATATCCAGGTGATCCGCATCCATTGACGTTATAATGGCGATATCGGGGTATAAGGTCAGGAAAGAACGATCATATTCATCTGCCTCAACCACTACGATATCGTTATTACCAAACAGTACATTCGTGTCGTAATTTGAAGCAATACCACCCAAAAATGCCGAGCAATCTTTACCCGAATCTTTCAGGATATGCGCCACCATGCATGAGGTGGTGGTTTTACCGTGTGTACCCGCCACACCAATGGTAAATTTACCTTTGCTAATTAGCCCTAATACCTGCGACCGTTTCCACAATACAAAATTCTTCTTCTGAAAGAAGCCTAAGATATCTGAATCTTTAGGGATAGCCGGTGTATAAATTACCAGTGTATCATCATCCGGTCGCGGAAACTTTTTGGAATCAGTTCACAATTATCTTCGAAAACCACCTGAATACCTTCGTGACGCAGGGCATCGGTAAGATCAGTAGGTGTTTTATCATAGCCGCAAACAATACAGCCCAAATGACAGAAATAGCGGGCAAGGCCACTCATGCCGATGCCACCAATGCCAATCAAATAAACCCGTTGTACGTTGCGTAATTCCATCTTTTTAAAAAGCCCTGCCTGCTTTGCGAACAGACAGAGCTAAGATTTAATTGTTATTAATTGTTATTTGTATAACCTCTTTCGCTATCACCTCATCGGCATTTGGCAGTGCCATTTTACCAATGTTGTCGCTTAATTTCTTTTGTAATGCTTTATCATTTAAAAGCTCTAAAGCTTTATTTATTAATTTCACTTCGGCATCCCGGTCGGCCACAAAAATGGCGGCCTGTTCGTGCACCAATGCCAGCGCGTTTTTGGTTTGATGATCCTCGGCCACGTTTGGCGAAGGCACCAGTATAACCGGCTTTTTCACCACGCATAACTCGGCAATAGTACCTGCACCTGCCCGTGATATAATCACATCAGCAGCGGCATAAGCCAGTCCATACGGTTTACAAACTCCATTATTTTAATATTGGGGTGATAATCTTCGCCCAGTTGTTCAATAATGGTTTTGTAGTAAAACTTACCTGTTTGCCAGATCAGTTGTACGTCGGCCTCTACAATCTCATCCAGCGATGCCAATACGCTGTTATTTAAAGTACGGGCGCCCAAACTACCACCGGTAACCATTATGGTTTTCTTTTGGGTTGATAGTTTATAAAGCTCCAATGCCTGTATCCTTTTTCCAGCCACATCAACCGATTCGCGGCGGATAGGATTACCTGTCTTTATCAGCTTGGCTGCCGGGAAAAACTGTTCCATGCCATCAAACGCTACACATATCTTCTCGGCCTTTTTACCAAGCCATTTATTGGTGATACCTGCGTATGAATTTTGTTCTGGATCAGGTACGGGATCCCTTTTAATGATGCCGCATATAATAACGGACCAGAAGCATAACCACCTACACCAACAGCAGCATCGGGTTTAAAATCCTTTATAATTTGCAGCGCCTTGTTCACGCTGTTAAACAACTTAACCGGGAACAGCAGGTTTTTAAAGATCGATTTACGCTGAATGCCCCGGATATTTAAACCAATAATTTTATAACCGGCAGCCGGAACTTTTTCCATTTCCATACGGCCGTTTGCGCCAACAAATAAGATCTCGGTGGCAGGGTCAAGTTTTTTCAAAGCATTGGCAATAGCAATAGCCGGGAAGATATGCCCTCCTGTACCGCCGCCGCTAATGATTATTCTTTTTCCCTTTGCCATTTTATTTGTCCATGGTCGATAGTCCATGGTTACTTATCTTTTTAAAACTAATCTCTAATCTTCAATAACTAATCTTTCCCACTACGCGAGAGCCACTTCTTTTATCTCACCTACTACAACCTTTTTAGGGTCTTCTATATCTCTGCTCACCGATAGTATAATGCCAAAGGCTATACTTGTAAACAACATGGATGTACCGCCCATACTTACAAACGGTAAAGGCACACCCGTTACCGGCCCTAATCCTACCGCCACCGCCATGTTGGCAAATGCCTGTATAGTTAAACTAAAGCTTAGGCCTGCGGCCAGCAGCGCACCAAATGCCTTTGGCGCCTTCGTGACAATTTTTATACACCGGTATAATAAGAACAGGTAAATACCTATTAATACTATGCCGCCTATTAAACCATACTCTTCAACAATAATGGCATAGATCTCGTCGGAGTAAGCTTCGGGCAAATAATTCACCTCGCTGCTTTTACCCGGTCCTTTGCCAAATACCCCACCGGTAGCTATCGCTATCTTGGCATGATCTGCACGGAATGATTTATCAGGATTAGCAGCTTCGGGATGCATGAACGTATGGATCCGTGATATGTAAGTTTTACGGCGCGGACCTAGAAAAATAACCCCGGTCAATAATATAGCCCCTGCCAAACAGGTTATCGCAATTTGTTTTATGCTGATACGGCCAATGATCAACAGCAACACACTAACCCCAAAAAGCATTAAAGCGGTGGAAAGATTCGCTAACGCGATCAGAATAAATACCGAACATACAGCGCCCATTATCGGGATGAATGATTGCTTAACATCTTTAATATTTTCCTGCTTACGCGATAGTGAGCGCGCCAAATAAGTGATCAGGGCCAGCTTAGCCAAATCGGAAGTCTGGAAGCTTAGGCCTGTACCCGGGATAGCTATCCACCTGCTGGCATCGTTTACATGGCTACCAAACAAAAGCGTGTATAGCAACAGTGGTATAGTAATATACATTAACAGCTTAGAGATGCCCGAGTAATACCTGTAATCCAGCTTATGCGAAATATACATCAGTACAATGCCGCCAATTATCATTGCCGGGTGCTTCATCAATATCGACTCGACGCCTACACCACGTTTATACGCCAACGAACCAATAGCGCTATACACCGACAACAGCGATATTAACGACAGCAATATGACGATAAGCCATATCCAGCGATCTCCCTTAATGTTATGTAGTATTTGATTCATGCGCCCTACCCCTAAAAGGGAATTAATTGTTAGTTATTTTTTCTCTTTATTATTAGCCTCCATTCCGCCCCCTTCAGGAGGCCGGGGGCCTACAATTCTTTTACTGCCGCTTTAAATTGATTACCTCTGTCCTCATAATTTTTAAACAAGTCAAAACTTGCGCAGGCTGGTGACAACAGCACCGTATCGCCTTTTGTTGCCAAATGATAGGCCGCTTGCGCCGCTTCGATTGCTGAAGATGTGTTTACTATAATATCAACTACATCTTCAAACGCTTCATGTATGCGTTGGTTATCCTTACCCGGCAAACTATGGCTTTCACCTTTTGTTTAACCAAATCTTTCAACATCGAATAATCGTTGCCCTTATCCACACCGCCAAGTATCAGCACTACATCGCTGGTCATGCTCTCTAAGGCATACCGGGTAGAGTTAACGTTGGTAGCTTTCGAATCATTTATGAAACTAATGCCTGATATTTTGCCTACCGACTCCAGCCTGTGTTCAATATTTTTGAACGTAGCAAGGCTCTCCCGCAGCGTATCATTGCGTAATTCCAGCACTTTTGCTACTATGCCTGATGCCATAGAATTGTAGATGTTGTGCTTGCCTTGCAGGGCCAGTTCTGTAATTGACATTTCAAAATGTTCTTGAGGTGTGTTTATGACAATATTGTCGTTTTCGAGATCTGCTCCCGTTGCAATTTTCTTTTCTATCGAGAATGGTAATAGCCTCGCTTTAAACTGGCGGCTTTGCATCCCTTTAATTGTTTCCGCGTCATCGGCACAGTAAATGAACACGTCATCGGCTGTTTGATTTTGCGTGATGCGGAACTTTGAAGCCGCGTAATTATCCGGGCTGTAATCGTACCTATCCGGGTGATCGGGCGTAATGTTTAACAACACAGCCACGTCGGTTTTAAACTCGTACATATCGTCAAGCATAAAACTGCTTAGCTCTAACACATAGCAATCATGCTTTTCGGTAGCCACACGGTAGGCAAAGCTTTTGCCGATATTACCCGCAAGGCCAACATTCAATCCCGCGTTTTTAAGGATGAAATGCGTCAAACTGGTAGTGGTGGTTTTCCCGTTTGAGCCGGTTATGCCTATAATTTTGGCATCGGTATATCTGCCCGCAAATTCAATCTCTGATATTACCGGTATGCCTTTTTCTCTTATTTTTTTGATGATAGGCGCTTTATCAGGGATCCCGGGCTTTTTATCACTTCAACTGCTGATAAGATCTCGCTTTCTGTATGTTGATTTTCTTCAAAACGGATATTCCAGCCTTGCAACTGTTCTTTATAATGAGGAGCAATAGCACCAAAATCTGAAACAAAAACATCATACCCCTGCTGTTGGGCAAGGTATGCTGCACCCACACCGCTTTCGCCGGCACCAAGGATGGCGAGCCTCACCCCGGCCCTCTCCAAAGGAGAGGGAGAATTAGCATGGATGTTAATGTTTTCGTTCATTCTTTTTCTAATCTCTAATCACTAATTAACTTAGCGAAGCTTCAATGTTATAAATGTTAATATCGCCAGCATTATGCCCGGGATCCAGAAACGGGTTACGATCTTGGCTTCGTGGAAGCCCTTCTTTTGATAATGGTGGTGCAACGGCGACATTAAAAATATCCGCCTGCCTTCACCAAATCTTTTCTGGTATATTTAAACCAGCCTACCTGCAGCATTACCGATAAATTCTCAATAAGGAATATTCCGCACAATAGCGGCAGCAATAATTCCTTGCGGATCATGATTGCGAATACAGCTATAATACCTCCAATAGTTAAGCTACCGGTATCACCCATAAATACTTGCGCCGGATAAGCGTTGTACCATAAAAAACCAACGCAGGCACCAACAAACGCACCGGCAAAAATTACCAGCTCACCCGTGTTAGGTATGTACATGATATTGAGGTAATCTGATATGATATAGTTACCAGACACATATGCCAGTATAGCCAGCGTCATACCAATAATGGCCGAGGTACCCGTTGCCAGTCCGTCAATACCATCGGTTATATTGGCCCCGTTTGATATAGCGGTTATGATGATGATGACAAAAAACAGGAACACCACGAGCGTATATTTCTCATAGCCCGGACCTAAAAATTTTAATACCTTGCCGTAATCAAACTCGTTATTTTTATAGAAAGGCAGGGTGGTTTTGGTAGATTTAACATCCTGCGTTAAAACCGGCTTATTGCCCTTCATATGGAAATCTATCTTGGTATCGTATTGTACCGGGAGTTTTACTTCCTGCTGTATCAATACATTGCTATTATTGTACATAATAAAACCAATGATCAATGCTAAACCTACGGCCCACTATTTTAAACCTGCCGGCTAACCCTTCTTTGTTCTTTTTAAATATCTTGATGTAATCATCCGGGAAACCAATAGTACCTAACCACAGCGTAGTGATCAGCATCATGATAATGTAGATATTGCCCAACTTGGCAAACAACAATGTTGGCACCAAAATACCCGGGATAATAATTAAACCACCCATGGTAGGTGTACCGGCTTTTTGCATCTGGCCCTCTAAGCCAAGGTTCCTTACTGTTTCGCCCACTTGTTTATAGCGCAGGTAATCAATTAACCGGCGACCGTAAACGGTGGTCACAACCAATGACGTAATTACTGCCATAGCCATCCTGAACGTGATGTATTGAAACACCCCGTACCCGGTATGCTAAAGTTCTTGTTTAAATAGGTAAATAGATAGTATAACATTTACGCCATCAGTTTAAATTGGTTCAGTAGCTCTTCCTTATCATCGAAGTGATTTTTCACACCTTTTATTTCTGGTATTTTTCATGACCCTTGCCGGCAAGCAAAATAATATCCCCGGGTTGGGCTAACATGCAGGCGGTTTTAATAGCCTCATGCCTATCTGTAATACTAACGGTATTGCGTTGGGCGGTTGGTGTAACCCCGGCTTCCATATCTTTAATGATCTGTGCGGGATCCTCAGAGCGCGGGTTATCCGATGTCAGGATAACTTTATCGCTCCATTCGCAAGCTACTTTTGCCATAACCGGGCGTTTGGTTTTATCCCTATCGCCTCCGCAGCCTATAACGGTTATTACTTTCTCTGTTCCCTTGCGGATATTATGGATAGTGCTTAATACGTTTTGCACCGCATCAGGGGTATGGGCGTAATCAACAATACCAATTACTTTGTTTGGCGATATCACATAATCAAACCTGCCTTCAGCGCCGTGCAGTTTGCTCAGGCTGGTTAAAACCTTATTGCGGTCTGGTCTAACAGCATTGCGGCAGCATAAACGGCCAACAGGTTATAGGCATTAAAGCTGCCTACCATTTTAAACCAAACCTCATCGTTATCAATCAGCAGCAATAAACCGCCGAATTGGTTTTCAAGGATCTTTCCTTTATAATCGGCCATGCTTTTTAAAGCATAGGTTTTTTTATGTGCCTTCGTATTTTGCAGCATCACACTGCCGTTCTTATCATCGCTGTTAGTTAGCGCGAAAGCGTTCTTAGGCAAACCATCAAAGAATGCTTTTTTAGCTTTCAGGTAGTTATCAAAGGTTTTGTGGTAATCTAAATGATCGTGTGTCAGGTTGGAGAAGATCCCGCCGGCAAACACCAGGCCTTGAATCCGGTGTTGCGCCACCGCGTGCGAGCTCACTTCCATAAAGCAATAATCGCAGCCCTGCGTTACCATTTCGTCCAATAGCCTATTCAGCTCTACCTGGTCGGGTGTTGTATGGGTTGATGGGATAACCTTCCCGTTAACCTGGTTCTCGACAGTGGATAGTAATCCGCATTTATAACCCGGGTCGCGAAACAACTGGTACAATAACGTAGCAATGGTAGTTTTGCCGTTGGTACCTGTTACACCCACCAGCTTTAATTTATTAGAAGGGTTATCATAAAAATTAGCAGCCACAATACCCGGGGCAGCGGCCGAATCTTTTACCATGATAAAATCAACCTCACCAACGGTATGGCCCGGTAACTCTTCGCATATTACGGCTACTGCGCCATCCTGTATAGCTTTTTCAATATAAATATGGCCGTCAACCGCGTACCTTTTACCGCAACAAATAAACAACCGGGCACAACCTTGCGCGAATCAAACACCACAGCGCTAATCTCCACATCCGCCGCGCCTTGCAGCTCGGTAAATGGCAATCCGGTTAATATGTCGCTCAGGTTTCTCATTGCAACGCTATGGTTATTCTTGATTTTTTAGGTATAACACTGCCGCCTGTTACAGATTGTGCAACAACAACACCGCTACCTTTAACACTCACTTTATAACCGGCGTTGCCTAATGCATATAGCGCATCGCTTAAGCCCATACCTGTTACGTTAGGCACGGTACCGGTTTTATATTTACTTTCTTCAAACGGTAAACCCGCGCTGGTATCTAAACCTGCGGCAGCTGTAGACGCATACAGCGGCTTAACACCCAATTTGCCAAACACGTGCTTTAAGGCGGCTAAATTTCCCTGTTTTACCTTCGGCATGGTGGTGTTGCCTACAAAGTGCACCGGGGTGGGGTGTTTAATATCCAGATCGCTCGAGTAAACACGATCTGCTATCTTCCGGAATACCGGACCAGCCACCCAGGCCGCCAAATGCAAACCGACGCGCGGGTTGCTAATAACTACGATCATGGAATATTTAGGATGATCGGCCGGGAAATAACCGCAGAACGATGCCTGGTGCGCATCTTTCGCGCCATAACCTAACGCGCCGTTAGCTATTTGCGCTGTACCTGTCTTACCCGCTACGCTGTATAATTTATTTTTGATGTGTGTTTTACCCGTACCTTCTTCAACAACTCCTTCCAGCAGGCCTTTCACCTTAGCCAAAGCTTCGGGCGAGCATACCTGCGGGTTAAGCACCACGGCCTGAAAACGCTCTACCGTATTACCCATACTACGGATCTCGCGTACAAAAATTGGCGCTATCATTTTACCATTATTAGCCACCGAGTTATAAAAAGTAAGCATTTGCAGTGGCGATAACTTAGACTCGTAGCCATAAGATATCTGCGCCAGGCTTTGCAGGTTGTTCCAGTATTTTGAGTTTGGCGTTTTGATCAATGGCCTGCCTTCGCCATGAATTTGCAACCCGTTCTTTTCATTCAAATGCCGGGAATATAACTTATCGGTAAATGCCGAAGGGTTACTGCCGTAAGCCGCAGTGACTAATTTAGCCGCGCCAATGTTCGACGATTTTTCGAATGCGCGGCGCGCGCTTATCACACCACCCTCATCATCAGCATCCTTTATTTTTAACGCTACCTTGCCGTTACGCGGGTTACGGATCTCCCGGGGCCCACCATGCATAACGTCCACCAATTTGTTGGTATCAATTTTTTTATCATCCAGCATAGCCATGTACGATGCCAACTTAAACGTCGAACCCGGCTCGGCCTCATAGGCTATAGCGTAATTGAATTTCTCTTTGTATTCGCCTTCTTTGGTGCGGGTATAGTTAGCAATGGCCCTCACCTCGCCGGTTGCAACTTCCATTAGTACCACCGTGCCAAAATCGGCTTGCAAACTATCTAACTGGTGTTTTAAAGTTTTTGCGCAACGTCACGGAAGTTTACGTTTATGGTTGATATGATATCAGCGCCATCTTTTGCGGTTACTTCATCCTCGTCATCATTTACCGGCACGTACACACCACCGGCTATACGCTGCATTAAACGTTTGCCATTTTCGCCATTAATATAACTGGCGTAAGCACCTTCTAAACCAACCGGGTTCTTAACATTTTCGTTTACATACCCTATGGTACGGGCAGCTAACGATTGGAATGGTAAAATGCGTTTGTTTTGTTGCACAACAATTAATCCGCCTTTGTATTTACCCATCCTGAAAATCGGGAACTTACGGATCTTTTTCAACTCGGTAAAAGTCACTCTCCGACGGATCAACTGGTAGCGCGAACCGTCCTTACGGGCATCGCGCAGCATGCGTGAATATTGCGTTTCTGATTTATCCGGATATAACTCGGCCAGTTTCATCGCCAGCGAATCCACCTTGCCATAAAAAACTTTATCGTCTTCAATACCACCGGCAAACATATCCATATGCAACTCATACTCAGGTACCGATGTTGCCAGCAAGCTGCCATCAACCGAAAGGATATTACCGCGCGAAGCTTCTACATTTTCATAACGGGTTGACATTTTTGAGGCCATCGCCTTCCATTTTTTACCCTGTATAAACTGCAGCCGGTACATCTGTATAATTACCGCTACCGAGAAAAGGACGATAAGTCCAAAGGCCGAGGTAAACACGAAGCAATATGTTGGTTCTGATACTCATTGTGCAGCATCCTCCCTGATGGTAATTTTTTGCGCCGGTTGTAATGATTCTTTTATCCCCAAAGTATCCACCCGCTTAGCCACTTCTGATAACGTGCTTTTATAGGCGGGTCGGCTTTGGTTACTTTATACTCCCGGGTTAATTCGTGTACTTCTTTTGTTAATTTATCTATGTCACGGATATTTTTTCGGCCGTGGCGGTTACCTATATATATCATCCCCAGCAAACCCGGGAACAATACAAACGGCAAAGCGCGGGTAGCCTCATCAGTACTGATAAAGCCACGGGTAAAAAATTTGGTCAAAAAGTTCTCCGGAATCTCCTTTGCAGGCTTTTCCTCCACGATCAATTCGCTCTCTGCTGTCTCCTCCGGAATCTCTGTGCGTAAACGATTCATCTTACTTTTTAATTGCTATCCTTAATTTTGCACTGCGTGCCCTGTTATTAACTGCTATTTCTTCTGCAGATGCGGTTATCGCACCACGGCTTATCGCGTCAAATGGTTTTTGGTCGTTACCAAAAAGTCCTTCTCTACCTCGCCGCTAAACTTGCCTTTGGCAATGAAATTCTTTACCAGCCTGTCCTCCAGCGAATGGTATGACATTACCACCAGCCTGCCACCTGTTTCCAACACATCAGCCGTTTGGATCAAAAAATCTTTTAAAGCTTCCAGCTCTGGTTAACTTCAATCCGCAGCGCACGGAAAACCTGCGCCAGGTATTTATTTTCTTTTCCTTTCGGGATACGCGCCGAGATCACATTTTTCAAGTCGGCAACTGTTATAATCGGCGCGTTTAACCGGGCAGTTACAATTGTATTTGCCAGCGATTTCGCGTTTTGTATCTCCCCATAAATACCGAAGATGCGGTGCAGCTCGGCTTCGGTATAGTTATTTACTACTTCTTTAGCGCTTAGTTCTGATGCCCGGTTCATGCGCATATCCAACTCCGCGTCAAAGCGGATAGAGAAACCACGCTCGGCTTTGGTCAAACTGGTATGATGATACACCCGGGTCGGCCAGTATACCCTGAACCGGGATAGCGCCATGCAGGCGGCAAAAGTTTTTCAGGTAGCGGAAGTTTTGATCGATAAACACAAAGCGCTCATCATCAATTAAATTTTGCTGCGCGTCGGCATCTGGTCAAAAGCCAGCAGCTTGCCTTCCGGGCCCAAATGTTTTAAGATCTCTTTTGAATGACCGCCGCCACCAAAGGTCACATCGACATATGTTCCGTCTTTTTTAATATCAAGGCCGTCAATACATTCCTGCAGCATTACGGGGTTGTGGTAATTACTCATCATTCCCCCTTCCTGCGCTACCCATTACTTCTTCGGCAAGGTTTGCAAAATTTTCGGGCTCGTTATCCAGTTGCGCATTGTATGCTTCTTCGGCCCAAACCTCTATTTTATTAAACTGGCATGACAGCACCACATCGGCATCAATGCCCGCATATTCCAATAACGACTTCGGTAAAAGCACCCTGCCGGCACTGTCCAAACTCAATTCTGACGCGCCACGGGTGAAATACCTGATAAATTCGCGCGTTTTTTCTCGTATTGATTAAGCTTGCTCAGGTCCTCAACTATCTTATTCCATTCTTTCCGGGTGTAGATCACCAAATGCTTTTCGAAGCCGCGATTGATCACAAGGCCCTCATTAACAGCTTCGGGAAGCTGTTTTTGAGGCCAACAGGGATCATCATGCGTCCTTTGGCATCCAGTTTACAATCAAACTCACCTAAAAAATTAGACATAGTTACACTTCGGCAATTATTGTAACGTAAAAGTAAATAGCTTTTACCACTTTTAAACACTTTTTCCCACTAAAAGTTTTCAACATGTTTGATATGTGAGTTTTAGTGCCACTCTCAACTACTCTCCAACACCTGCCATTCTTAAATAATTGATTACCAGATGTAACAAAATTGTTCTGTAAAGAATATGATATTAAATTGCGTGGGGTTGAGAAAATGAGGAGATTTATTATAAATCTGAACCAATGAAAAACCTGAACAAATTCCTGCTATTAATTATACTGCTGCTTAATACCACCCGGTTATATGCGCAAGAAACTGTTAATAAAGGAGATATCATCATCCATATCCAAACAAGCAACTCGCAGACTTTTGGAAGTAATTTTATGCATGTTTATAAAAGAGGAAATAAAGTGGAGATTATGCATGCAAAGTTTGACAGCATAAGAAATTCGGCTGTAAGAAAAGATACTGCATATATATGCCATTAAGGACCCTCATCATTTAGAGCCGAAGCAAATTGGGCGGATCGGGAAGATCTTTGATCGCTACAGGGTGTATGATACAACAAGATCCATTGTCAATTTAAAGAAAGACACTGCCTATCGTAAACTGCTATTATTAATTGCGCAAACCAGCAAAGAAGACACGGAAAAAAGCAGGGTCCCGAATCGCATTTATTTAGATGGATTTGGTTTTCATGTACTGTTATTACCGACACGGGTACTAAGAATATAACAATCCATACTCCTATGGCTGATACCCATCCGATAGTAGCGGCGCTTTTAGATGAAACTTATAAAAGGGTGTTTCCTAAACAGAAAGCTAAATAACACCATATAAAGCACCACCCTTTTCGCCCATCTTATCAATCAACTTCTCCACCTCCGGGTCTTTAACCAATACCGGTGCATGATGCGGTTTTATCCGCGCATCAATAATCAGCGGACCGTAGCAGCCCCAGTGTTTATGTTCGGTAAACTCATTTATCCCATAAATATCGTGCGATGGGTTACTGCGGGTAAAGGTTACCCAAACAAAGTTGTTAATATTTTCGGCTGTGAAAGCGGCATCATCGCATAGTACCATCAAAGGTATTCCTGACAAGTCTGATTCGGCAAAATGCTCCTGCAAAAATTCGAGCATCATAGGCATATCGCTGGTGCGGATGTTTTTTGGCACTTCGACAGCCAACACACCCGGCATTACCATTTTATAATTTACAAACGGTTTGGGTAGCGTAAAACCAACAGGCACATCGGTCCAAAGCTCACGTTTTACATCTCCGGCTACGGTAATTGCTACTTTACTGCCCGAGTTTAATCCGCTGCCGCTATAGTCCAAAGTATCAATAGTAGTGCGGGTATGGAAATGCAGGTCACGGGTAAGGTCTATTCGCTGCAAAATATGTGTCAGGAATGGGACAATATCATTCACATCTAGTTTCGGGTCATCCTCATGCGCGGCTATGAACAGGTATTTGGCCGGCTAAGCTGATTCTTGCCTAATATATGGTTGGCAATAGTTAGGATCTCCTGTGGCTTACGTTCTTTAATATACGGCGTATAACGCTCGCTGCCTATGGCAAATAGCAGCGGGTGTACACCGGCAGCATCAACCGCGTTAACGGCGTGCAGGCCCGGGATTTCCTGCGGCAGGGCCGATCCGGTTATTTCATGGATCAATGCGCCAAAGCTGGTATCCTCCTGTGGCGGCCGGCCAACTACGGTAAACGACCATATGGCATCTTTACGATGGTATACATTATGAACTTTTAATAATGGGAACGGATGCGCCAGGCTGTAATACCCCGGGTGATCGCCAAACGGGCCCTCTGATTTATTTTCGTGCGGCTCGACAGTCCCGGTGATGATAAAGTCGGCATCTGTTGAAATACAAAATCCTTCCTCATCATAAAAATAACGGAACCGCCGATTACCCAGTGCGCCGGCAAAGGTCATTTCTGACAGCCCTTCAGGCAACGGCATTACCGCGGCCACCGGGTGCGATGGCGGGCCGCCTACAAATATGCTCACCTTTAAAGGCTGGCCCTTCGCGTTGGCTTTGGTTTGATGCACTCCAATGCCGCGATGCAATTGATAATGCAGGCCAATCTCTTTATTTAATATATAATCGTTACCGGCCAGCTGGATACGGTACATGCCCGGTTGGCATTCATGATGCCGGGCTTGTCGCTATCTTCGGTATATACCTGCGGCATGGTAACAAACGGGCCACCATCCTTAGGCCAGTTAACTATCTGCGGCAGGTCGCTGATATTACATTTACTAAAGTTTGAAATGCTGCCGCTTTTCATGGGCAAAGCCGATAGCGCCGTAAGCGCAACGTTAGCATATTTAAATGGGTGCTTGATGGCTTGCAGTGGGTCGGTTTTTACATCAACCGGGGTTTTAACCTTATCCAATGAATCGCGGAAGATAAATTTAGAACGCTCCAACGTTCCAAACAAGTTGGATACCGCCGGGAATTTACTGCCCTTTACGTTTTCGAACAAAATTGCAGGCCCGCCCTTCTCAAATACCCGCAGGTGGATCTGCGCCATTTGCAGGTATGGGTCAACCTCTTCTTTTATACGTATTAAATGACCGTGTTTTTCAAGGTCGGTGATGCAGGCTTGTAAACTTGGGTAACCCATATTAAATAACTAAACAGTCGCAAATGTACAAATTGAAAAAGTGTTAACTTTAAATAATGAAACCTTTGATAGTATTGTTAGCCACATTTGCCCTGAGCTGCCTAATATTTTATGCTATGCAGCACGATGCTAATTTTATTTTAAGCGGGCGCATAGCCATGGCTTTTATGCTGACATTTACATCAGTAGCGCATTTTTGCTTTTTTGATGGGATGATAATGACTATGCCACCCTATATACCTTTTAAAAGGTTCATGGTATATTTTACCGGGATACTGGAGATAGCAGCCGGTATAGGTTTATTGTTTATCTCCATCCACTATACAGTTGCTATAGCGCTGATCATATTTTTGTAATACTCATCCCATCTAATATCCACGCCGCGCAAAACCATATCAATTTAGAAAAGGCAGATTATAGCGGTAAGGGGTTATCATACTTATGGTTCCGCATACCGTTACAATTGTTTTTATTGTCTGGGTGTGGTATTTTGCAGTGTTGAATTAAAGGTCTAAATCCCCACCAATCCCATAGATAAACATTAAACAACGTGCTTAAAAAAGTTATTCTTATTTTTAGCGCTTAAACGTTTTGTGTTTAATATGTCGGTTATTGAGCTTACTATTATTATACTCATCGGCTCGTATTTAGCGGGTCTGCTTGGTTCACTAACCGGCCTTGGTGGCGGCTTTATAATTATCCCGCTGCTTACCACGGTGCTGCATGTTGATATCCATTATGCAATTGGCGCGTCATTAATATCGGTTATCGCTACATCGTCCGGCTCGGCCGCTGCTTATGTAAAGAGGGTATCACCAATATGCGGCTGGGAATGTTTTAGAAGTTGCTACCACAGCAGGCGCTATGGCAGGGGCAATACTGGCCATATATACATCTACCCATTATATAGCCATATTATTCGGGCTGATATTAATATCATCAGCAGTAATGTCACTGTTCGAGAAAAAGAGTATCCCGTTAAACAAACAAGTTATTTAGGTGAAAAATTGAAGTTAAACAGCAGCTACCCACAGCGGACGGTGTTGTTGAGTATGGCGTTGCTAATGTAGCAGGCGGTTTCTTCATGATGCTTTTGCAGGGGTAATATCGGGGCTGTTGGGTATTGGCTCGGGCGCGTTAAAAAGTTATGGCAATGGACGGCCTGATGCGCATACCCTTTAAGTATCAACTACCAGCCATTTTATGATAGGTGTTACAGCTGCAGGCAAGCGCTGTTGTTTACCTGCAACGGGGATATATCGACCCGGACTTTCTATGCCTGTAATAGGCGTATTGCTCGGCGCCATGACGGGTTCAAAAATA